>NZ_SZZV01000009.1:0-203102 GCF_009829935.1 Pantoea sp. Seng
GATCAAACTCTTCAATTTAAAGTTTGATTTGCTGCAACAAGTGCAGCGATGCTCATCTGTAAAACGTCATAATGAATTTCATTATGTGTTCACTCGTGAGACTTGATATTTTTTACGTCCGGAGACGCTGATATCAATCCTGCGAGTGCCCACACAGATTGTCTGATAAATTGTTAAAGAGCGGTGCAATCAGCGCCTTAAGCTGCTGTTGCGAGGTGGCGTATATTACGCTTTCCTCCTTCAGAGTCAAACACTTTTTTCAGCGTTTTTCTCCGGCGGGATGAATTTCTTCACTCCCTGCTGAGCCGCCTGCGTTGCCGCTTTGCCGTCTCAGTGGTGGCGCATTATAGGCAGGTTCTGAGGAAGCGCAAGGGCAATTTTCAAGTTTTTATTCGTTCGCTTGAAAATTGCACAAAACCGCCTAAATCAGCCCTTTTTAATGCGTCCAGGCAGCTCTGACAGGCTGTTAAGCACCCAATCTGCTGCATTTTCGCCTTCAGCGGTGACCGGCTTACCAGTACGCACCAGCACTTTCGTGCCCACACCTGCTGCTGCAGCTGCCTGCATATCTTCTATTTTGTCACCTACCATATAAGAAGCAGTCATATCGATGTTCAGATGCTTCTGCGCAGAGAGCAGCATACCCGGCTGCGGCTTACGGCAATCACATACCTGGCGATACTCTTCTACAGTTGCATCTGGCAGATGAGGACAGAAATAGATGCCATCAAGATCGACATCACGATCCGCCAGCGACCAATCCATCCATTCGGTGAGCTGCATAAACTGGTCTTCGGTAAACATGCCGCGCGCAATACCGGACTGGTTGGTCACCAGTACCAGCGCGAAGCCCATCTTCTTTAGCACCTGTAACGCTTCAATGGTGCCATCGATGAATTCAAAATTATCGATTTCGTGAACATAACCATGATCGACATTCAGGGTGCCATCACGATCCAGGAAAATAGCGGGGACTTTATTCGACACGTAGAAACTCCTGCTGCAAATAATGCCGCACAGTATCGCATGATTGCATATATAGAGAGAATGGCAGATTGAATGACTTCGATTGATTTAGCCGTCTGGATGCCTTAACATCCATCCAAATTTCACGCAGCGCAATCGCGTGAAACCCGATACACCACGGACAACGCAACACGATAACTATTAAACTAATGATTAAACTCGAAAACATTACCAAAGTGTTCCAGCAAGGTTCACGCACCATTCAGGCGCTTTCCAACGTCAGCCTGCATGTGCCTGCTGGACAGATTTATGGCGTCATCGGTTCTTCCGGTGCCGGTAAAAGTACGCTGATCCGCTGCGTTAACTTGCTTGAGCGTCCAACATCAGGACGCGTTCTGGTTGATGGTCAGGATTTGACTGCCCTCTCCTCCTCAAAACTGACGCTGACACGCCGTCAGATTGGCATGATTTTCCAGCACTTCAATCTAATGAACTCACGTACCGTAGCCGGTAACGTTGCGCTGCCGCTTGAATTGGGCGACCTGTCACGTGAGCAGATTAAAAACCGCGTAACTGAACTGCTGGAGTTAGTTGGACTGGCGGACAAGCACGACAGCTGGCCTGCGAATCTTTCGGGTGGACAAAAACAGCGTGTGGCGATTGCGCGTGCGCTGGCCACGAATCCAAAAGTTTTGCTGTGCGACGAAGCCACCAGCGCCCTCGACCCAGCAACCACGCGTTCCATCTTAGAGTTACTGAAAGACATCAACCGCCGTCTGGGGATCACTATTCTGCTGATCACTCATGAGATGGATGTGGTGAAACGCATCTGCGATCAGGTTGCTGTTATCAGTAATGGCGAACTGATTGAGAAAGACAGCGTCAGTGAAGTGTTCTCACATCCTAAAACGCCACTGGCTCAGCAATTCATTCAATCGACGCTGCATCTGGATATCCCAGACGATTACCAGCAACGTATGACACCGCAAGCCACAGCTGAAAGCGTCCCGCTGTTGCGTCTGGAGTTCACCGGCAAATCAGTAGATGCGCCGCTGCTGTCAGAAGCTGCTCGTCGCTTCAATGTGAATAACAACATCATCAGTGCCCAGATGGATTATGCCGGCGGCGTGAAGTTCGGCATCATGCTGGCCGAGATGGATGGCAGTGAAACAGACACACAGGCAGCGATTGCCTGGCTGAAAGAAAATCATGTGAAAGTAGAGGTACTGGGTTATGTCTGAAGCGATGCTGTGGTTACTGACGCGTGGCGTCTGGGAAACGCTGATGATGACCTTCGTCTCTGGTTTCTTTGGTTTTGTACTCGGCCTGCCCGTCGGCGTGCTGCTGTATGTCACTCGCCCAGGGCAAATTCTGGCCAATGGCACACTCTATCGCGTGCTCTCAGCGGTGGTGAATATCTTCCGTTCAATCCCCTTCATTATATTACTGGTGTGGATGATTCCTTTCACGCGCATGATTGTCGGCACCTCCATTGGTTTGCAGGCTGCAATCGTGCCACTGACAGTCGGCGCCGCACCTTTCATTGCGCGCATGGTCGAGAATGCGCTGTTAGAGTTGCCAACCGGTTTAATCGAAGCCTCACGCGCGATGGGCGCGACTCCCCTGCAGATCGTACGTAAAGTGCTGCTGCCAGAAGCCCTGCCTGGTCTGGTGAATGCCGCTACAATTACTCTGATTACGCTGGTCGGCTATTCCGCCATGGGTGGCGCGGTCGGCGCAGGTGGCTTGGGTCAGATTGGCTATCAGTATGGTTACATTGGTTATAACGCCACTGTGATGAATACTGTGCTGATTTTGCTGGTTGTTCTGGTGTATCTCATTCAATTCTGTGGCGACCGCATTGTCCGTGCTGTGTCACATAAATAAGTAAACAACATCAATAGTCCTCTATTAAGGAAGGGATATGTCTTTCACATTTAAAAAGATTGCCGCTGTGGGTGCTCTGATTGGCGTAATTGCGCTGGCAGGATGCGATCAGAAAGCTAAAGACCCAAACCACATCAAAGTGGGTGTGATTGTCGGTGCTGAGCAGCAGGTTGCTGAAACCGCAGTGAAGGTCGCTAAAGAGAAATACGGTCTGGATGTTGAGCTGGTGACCTTTAACGATTACGTGCTGCCGAACGAAGCATTAAGCAAAGGCGATATCGATGTTAACGCCTTCCAGCATAAGCCTTATCTGGATCAGCAGATCAAAGACCGTGGCTATAAGCTTGTGCCAGTGGGTAACACCTTCGTTTATCCGATTGCTGGCTATTCAAAGAAAATCAAATCACTGGATGAACTGCAAAACGGTGCACAGGTTGCGATTCCTAACGATCCAACCAACCTCGGTCGTTCACTGCTGCTGCTGCAGAAAGTCGGCCTGATCAAACTGAAAGATGGCGTGGGCCTGCTGCCAACCTCTCTGGATATTGTTGAGAACCCTAAAAACCTGAAGATTGTTGAGCTGGAAGCGCCACAGCTTCCACGTTCACTGGACGATCAGCAGATTGCGCTGGCGGTGATTAACACCACTTACGCCAGCCAGATTGGCCTGACACCTGCGAAAGATGGCATCTTTGTCGAAGATAAAGATTCTCCTTACGTGAACCTGATCGTTAGCCGTGAAGATAATAAAGATGCGGAAAACGTGAAGAAATTTGTTCAGGCATATCAGTCTGATGAAGTTTCTGAAGCCGCGAACAAAATCTTCAACGGTGGTGCAGTTAAAGGCTGGTAATTTTCGCCTTTGATGCCATCCAGGGCGGCTTCGGCCGCCCTTTCTTTTTGCTGACTTGTTATTTAATCCCGTCCTTGTTTCAATAACGCCACTTTTTACTACTGAGGATGTTGCCATGCGTTTTTTACCGCTCTGCTTGTTAGCATTGATGCTAACCGGGTGTGTCCGTGAATATCACCCAATAAGCAGTGCTCCCGCCCGCCCGCAACCATCATCCAGCGAACCAGAACGTAAGCCTGCTCCACGTCCTGCACCGGTAAAAATTTATACCGATGCCACCGATCTGGTCAGTAATCCGTTCCGCGATCTGGGCGAAGTCTCTGCCGATGATTGCCAAAGCAGCAGCCAGGATTCGCCACCGAATATCAATACCGCGCGTAAGCGCCTGCAGATTAAAGCAGCCGGGATGAAAGCGAACGCGATATTGCTGCATAAATGCGAAATCGTCACCAGCACGCCGGGCTGTTATCGTCAGGCGATTTGCCAGGGCTCAGCACTGAAAGTTTCCAATCAATGAGTGATTTTGCCTTTGCGCAAATCGGCGTCATTCGTTCGCCGTGGAAAGAAAAATTTGCCGTACCGCGCCAGCCTGGGCTAGTTCAGGATGGCGGCGGCGAGTTGCATCTCCTGCCGCCTTATAATCAGCCAGAAGCGGTGCGCGGGCTTGAAGCCTTCAGCCATCTTTGGGTGCTGTTTGTTTTCCATCAGACCATGGAAGGCGGTTGGCGCCCAACCGTGCGCCCTCCTCGCTTAGGCGGCAACGCACGCATGGGAGTCTTCGCCACCCGATCCACCTTTCGCCCTAACCCCATCGGCATGTCGCTGGTCGAATTGAAAGGCATTCGATGTGAAAAGCAGCAGGTGATTCTGCAACTCGGTAGTCTGGATTTAGTCGATGGCACACCGGTAGTCGATATCAAACCCTACCTGCCGTTTGCTGAAGCCCTGCCCGATGCCCGCGCCGGCTTCGCGCAGAGCGCACCGGATGCCACCATGCCCGTGCGTTTCTCCGCTCTGGCGCAAAACCAAATCCAGCAGCAGAACAACTATCCCCATCTGGCACGTTTTATCGCTGACGTTTTAGCGCAGGATCCTCGCCCCGCTTACCGTAAAGGTGAAGCGGAAGATCGTGAGTATGCTGCCTGGCTACTCGACTTTAACGTGCGCTGGCGTATCGATGAGATCGGCACAGAAGTGATCGCTCTCGATCCACGCTAAAACAAGCTTTTGAGTGAATGATCTCGCTGGTACACTAGCCGCCAGAAAATTTTTTGTCCGTGTCCTTCCGTACAACTGGAATCGTAATCAATGCGTACTACTCAATATCTGCTCTCTACTCTGAAAGAGACGCCATCCGATGCGGAAGTGATCAGCCACCAGCTGATGCTGCGCGCCGGTATGATCCGTAAACTGGCTTCTGGTCTTTATACCTGGCTGCCGACCGGTGTTCGCGTGCTGCGAAAAGTTGAAAACATCGTACGCGAAGAGATGAACAACGCGGGTGCGATTGAGATCTCCATGCCGGTGGTTCAGCCTGCCGATTTATGGGAAGAGAGCGGCCGTTGGGAGCAGTACGGCCCAGAACTGCTGCGCATTAAAGATCGCCACGAGCGTCCGTTCGTGTTGGGTCCAACTCACGAAGAAGTGGTCACCGATTTGATCCGCAACGAGCTGAGCTCGTACAAGCAACTGCCGCTGAATCTGTATCAAATCCAGACCAAATTCCGTGACGAAGTGCGCCCTCGTTTTGGTGTGATGCGCTCACGTGAGTTCATCATGAAAGATGCATACTCCTTCCACACCTCACAGGAATCCTTACAGGAAACCTATGATGCGATGTATCGCGCTTACAGCCAGAGCTTCAGCCGTATGGGGCTGGATTTCCGTGCGGTGCAAGCGGATACCGGTTCGATTGGCGGTAGCGGCTCTCACGAATTCCAGGTGCTGGCGCAGAGCGGTGAAGATGATGTGATCTTCTCCAGCGAATCCGATTACGCCGCTAACATCGAAAAAGCCGAAGCACTGGCGCCAGCGGGCGAACGTCCGGCTGCGACTCAGGCGATGACGCAGTTCGCGACGCCAAATGCCAAAACGATTGCCGAATTGGTTGAGCAACATCAGATCCCGGTAGAAAAAACCGTGAAAACGCTGATTGTGAAAGGTGCGGAAGAGAGCGGCCATGCGCTGGTTGCCTTGTTGGTTCGCGGCGATCATGAACTCAACGAAATCAAAGCCGAGCATCTGGATATCGTTGCCTCTCCGCTGGAGATGGGCAGTGAAGAAGCGATTCGCGCCGCCGTTGGCGCAGGTTTTGGTTCTATCGGCCCGGTTGGTCTAAGCATGCCTGTGATTGCTGACCGCACCGTTGCCAAGATGAGCGATTTCTCTGCAGGCGCCAACATTGATGGTCAGCACTTTGCCGGCATCAACTGGCTGCGCGATCTGCCAGAAGCGCGCGTAGAAGATATCCGTAACGTGGTTGAAGGCGATCCAAGCCCGGATGGCAAAGGCACGCTGCAAATCAAACGTGGTATCGAAGTCGGTCACATCTTCCAGCTGGGTACCAAGTACTCTGACGCAATGAAAGCGGCAGTACAGGGTGAAGAGGGCCGCAACCAGATCATGACCATGGGTTGCTACGGCATTGGTATCACCCGTGTTGTCGCCGCGGCCATTGAGCAGAACCATGACGAACGCGGCATCATCTGGCCAGCCGCGCTGGCACCGTTCGAAGTGGCGATTTTGCCAATGAACATGCAGAAATCGTTCCGTGTGAAAGAGTTGGCTGAAGAGCTTTACAGCCAGCTGCGTGCCAAAGGCATTGATGTGATTCTGGATGACCGCAAAGAGCGCCCAGGCGTGATGTTCGCTGATATGGAACTGATTGGCGTGCCACATACTATCGTCATCGGTGACCGTAACCTCGATAACGAAGAGATCGAGTACAAGTCGCGTTCATCCAGCGAGAAGCAAATGATCAAACAACACGATATTGTCGAGTTCCTGGCAAAAGCGCTGAACAAGTAAGACTAAAACGCCTCCAGCTGGAGGCGTTTTTCATTGCACTTTTCCCCGCATCGCTTTCACATTACTGCGCCGTGATTTCCCCTCGAGCCGCCGCTCTTTAGATGCACGCGTGGGTCGTGTCGCCCGCCGGGTTTTTTCCACCGTGGTTAACTCACGAATCAGATTGATCAGCCGCTGCAGGGCCGCCTCGCGATTCATTTCCTGGCTGCGATACTCCTGAGATTTGATGATAACCACGCCTTCTGCCGTAATCAAATGGTGGCTCGCAGCCAATAGGCGTTCCTTGTAGAACGGTGGCAGCGAAGAGGCATGGATATCAAAACGCAGATGGATAGCAGTAGACGTTTTATTCACATGCTGCCCGCCCGCACCTTGTGCACGAATGGCACTGAGCTCGACCTCGTTGTCTGCAAGTGAAACTGAACGCGACAGCACGATCATCTGTCACCTGCCTTTAAGAACGATGTTGTGTCGCGGAATAACCTGTTCATCAACTTAACCTTTTGTGCGCCACCTTCCTGCTTAAGGCCAGCGCTGTGTGTCACTTTTACACTTTTCTTTGTACAGATCGCGGCTTCCCCTGGCTGATTTCCATGAAAATCCTGTGATATAGTCGCTTATCAACCAGAGTATTTAAGCTCTGCTGAGGAGGTGTATGTGCAAAAGTATTGTGAGTTAGTTCGCCAGAAGTATGCCGAAATCGGCAGTGGCGACCTGGGGTATGTGCCAGACGCGATAGGTTGCGCGCTAAACGCACTCAACGATATTGCCGCTAATTCTGCGCTAAACTCTTCTGTCAGGGAACAAGCAGCTTATGCTGCTGCTAACTTATTGGTGAGCGACTATGTTGACGAATGAAGCCTACAAACCCATCAACTGCGATGACTACGATAGCCTCGAGCTCGCCTGCACCAAACACTGGACGCTGTCTTTGGAGTTAAAAAACGGCGATCAGCTTAAGGCGAAAGCCGTTGACATGGTCTCACGTAAAAACGTGGAGTACCTGACGGTCGATCTCTCCGGTGAAACCCGCGAACTGCGTCTTGACCATATCGCCAGCTTCAGTCATCCCGAGCTGGGCACCGTCATCGTTAGCGAAGACGAATAACTACCACATTCGGGCGGGAATGCTATCCCGCCCCCCTCGCTTACGGCTTCAGCGAACTGTAATACGCCGATAAATCTTCCATATCCTGATCGCTCAATCCTGCCACAAACGCTTTCATCACTTCTGCCTGACCACCGCTACGCTCCCCTTTTTTATATGCCTGCAAGGAGTGCAGCAGGTAAGGCGCATGTTGCCCGGCAAGATTGGGATAAAGCGGCACAGCACTTTTCCCTTCCGCACCATGACACGCCAGGCAGGTTGCTGCTTTTTGCGCGCCTGCATTCACATCGCCGTCGGCAAAAGCCGGCAACGCTGCGGCCAGCAATGCTGCCGCCATCCAGTGTTTCATCATTGCTCTCCATCTTATTGTTGTTGTAACCAGATCGCTTGCCAGCCTTGCTCATGACTGACCGCACCTTCGTGGGTGACAAAGATTCCCGGTGCACAGATCAGCGTCTGGTTGTAGTAAATCAAGGGGATACGCTCCCGCTGCCAGGGTGGCACACCTAATTCCTGCCACAATTTTTTTATCTCGCGGCCTCCGGCGCGGCCCAGCAGATGATAATAGCCGCTGGCCTGAAAACGAACGTTGATCGATTCGTCCTCGGTGGGATGACGCAAGGTGGCGATCGCCGGGTTTGCCTGTAATACGCCTAAATTCTCGGGCAGCCGCAGCAGCTGTTCACGATCATGCCAGGTTAGCGAGTGCTGACTCAGCGATGCATGCGCGTTAAGCCAATACAGCCGCTGTCGATACCGGCGGAGTGTAAAGGCAGCAAAACTCAGGCTGGGATTGGCATCTTCACGGCTACACATCACTTCATCGGTGATACGTTTTAAGGCATCACGTGAAGGCATCGCGCCGCCCTGCTGTGCAATCCAGCGACGCAAAAGCGCATGGCGCCGCGCTTCGCTCATCGTCAGTAATGGCGGAAAATGCAGTGCGCCCTGTTCATCAGTGAGCTGGGCCAACTGTTCTGCCAGCAGTTCATCCAGCAATTGTTCCTGCTCACCACACAACGCGGCACTGCGGGCGCTGGCGGCGCTAAAATGTGGCCAGCGCGTCTGCAGCAACGGCAGAATGTCCTGACGAAGAAAATTACGGTCATAGCGGCTGTCGGCGTTACTTTCATCCTCGATCCAGCGTAAGCGGTGCTCCGTCGCATAGGTTTCGAGTTGCTGACGACTGATATCCAGCAACGGGCGCAGGTGCGAATGTTTTCTTACCTGACGCTGGATGGGCATCGCCGCCAATCCTGCTGGACCACTGCCCCTTTTTAACGCCAACAACAGCGTTTCACACTGATCGTCAAGGTGCTGAGCCGTAAGTAAGTGCTCACCGGGTTGCAGCTGTTGAAACAGCGCCTGATAGCGTGCTTCACGGGCCGCCGCCTCAATGCCCTTTACACGACCATCCACCTGAACGCGCAACACTTCGCAGGGAATCTGCCACTGCTGACAGATTTGCAGGCAATGTGACGCCCAGCGCTCCGCATTTGGGCTTAATCCATGATGGACGTGCAACGCGCGCACCTGCAGCTGTGGCATCAGGCGTTGCCAGCTCACCAGCTGATGCAGCAGTACGGTGGAATCCAACCCGCCACTGAACGCCAGCACACAGCGGGCGTCGGGTTTCAGTAACGAAGCAAGATGGGAAAAGGACATAGCGTAATCCGTCAACGCGAACCGCCTGATTGCGGCCCGCAGCGGTGGCTAGTTTACGCTTGATACAGCTCCAGCGGCAAACCGTCTGGATCCGGAAAGAAAGTGCACGCTTTGCCAGTCAGGGCATCAATGCGGATGGGTTCGCACACCACGCCTTTCGCAGCCAACGCGGCAATCGACTGTTCAACATCATCAACACAAAACGCCAGATGACGCAGACCGCAGGCTTCCGGCCCACTGACGCGTGGCGGCGGCGAGGGGAACGAGAACAGTTCGATGGTATAAACCCCGTTCAGTCCCAGATCGCCTTTCCACGAATCACGCTCGGCGCGGTAATACTCACCCAGCAAATCAAAACCTAACACGTCACAGTAAAACGCCTTACTGCGCTGATAATCGGTGGCAATAATGGCAATGTGGTGGATCTGTTTTATCTGCAGCATAGCGGCTCCTAAAGAATCAGCCGCTAAGCCTACGTGCTCGGTAGCGCGCTGAAAAGAGGCAATTGTCCGAAGTTAACGGCTGTTTTCCTCACAGAGCACGCGCACCAGATAGCGCCCATCATCGGTGAGCATTGCACCATGGATATCGGTTTCAAATCCAGGATAGTGCCGTCCAATCGTGCAGAGCATCAGCAGAAAATCGAGCACCGCGCGACTCTCCTCCGTGATCATCTCGCCCGGCATCACCAACGGCACGCCCGGTGGATAAGGCAGAATCATGTTGGCAGAGACCCGGCCCACTAACTCACGGATATCGACGGTTTCGACTTGCCCCAGTACCTGGCGCTGGAAGGCCTGATGCGGCGTCATTTTTGATTCAGGTAAAACGTCGAAAGCCTTAAGCATCAGGCGTGGCAGATCGTGTTGTCGAATCAGATTATGAATGCCCTGCGCCAATGTCTGGATACGCATATTGCGATAGAAGTCGGGGTCTTCGGCATAGAGATCCGGCAGCATGTTTTTCACCCGCAAATTAAGATCGTAGGCGCGTTTGAATTCAGTCAGACCACGCAACACGCTCATGGCTTTGGTTTTATCGATGCCGATGCTGAACAGGAACAGCAAATTGTACGGCCCGGTCTTCTCTACCACCACGCCGCGCTGATCGAGGAACTTCGCCACCAGCGCCGCCGGAATGCCTTCATCCGCCATTTTCCCCAATTCACTCATTCCGGGTGTCAGGATGGTGACTTTGATCGGATCGAGGTACATGTGATCACGATCGGCATGGGTGAATCCATGCCAGTCCTCTTCGCCTGGCTGGATCGGCCAGCACTCAGCTTCATCGATCTGCTCAGGCTGCCAGATGTCGAAGAACCAGCCATCGCACTCTTCACGCAGTCGCTGAATCTCACGACGGAAGTGCAAAGCGCGCTCAACTGAGCGATTGATTAATCGCTTTCCCGGATTACCGCGCAGCATCGCCGCCGCCGTTTCAATCGATGAGACAATCGCGTAACTCGGCGATGTGGTGGTGTGCATCATGTAGGCTTCATTAAAGGTGTCGTGGTCGTAATCACCTTTGATGTGAATCAGCGAGGCCTGCGAAAACGCCGCCAGCAGTTTGTGCGTCGACTGCGTTTCATAAATCACTTTGCCGGGAATACGCTCCCCGCTCATACCACTTTTGCCGCTGTAGATGGGATGAAAGTTGGTATAAGGCACCCAAGCCGAATCGAAATGAATCGACGGCACATCCAGCGTCTCTTTGATGTACTGGGTGTTATACAACAGGCCATCGTAAGTGGAGTTGGTGATGACGGCATGCACCGGCCAACTGGCGCGTGGTGTCTGATTAACTTTCTGCTGAATGCTGTCGCGTGTGAATTCCCGCTGCGGGATCCCCCCTAAAATGCCCAGCGCATTACGCGTCGGCTTGAGCCAAATCGGGATGATGTCGCTCATCATCAGCAGATGGGTGAGTGATTTGTGGCAGTTACGATCGATCAATACCGTGCTACCTGCCGGCGCGGCATACATCCCAACAATTTTGTTCGAGGTTGAGGTGCCATTGGTCACCATATAGCTTTGTTCAGCGCCAAAAGTACGTGCCACATACTCTTCTGCTTCGAGGTGCGGGCCGGTGTGATCGAGCAGAGACCCCAGTTCGGTGACGGAGATGGAGACATCCGCCTTGAGCGTGTTTGCACCGAAGAAGTCATAGAACAGGCTGCCCACCGGGCTTTTCTGGAAGGCGGTGCCGCCCATGTGGCCTGGCGTACAGAAGGTGTATTTGCCCTCTTTCACATAGGTGAACAGCGCCTTGGTGAGCGGCGGCATGATTTTATCGATGTACTCATCGGTGTACTGCCGAATGTGCAATGCGATGTCGTCAGCGGCATTGAGCGCGTACTCAAAGAATTGCAGCGCCATGCGCATTTCGTTAATGCTGACATCCATCTGCGAATGGGTGTTAATAAAGGCATACAGCGGCAGATATTCGTTGAGCTGGTTGATGTCGCTACACAGCGCCAGACTGTAATCGTCCCAGTCAAAAACCACGCCGCAGATACGCGGGTTGTGTTCTATCAGTTTCAGCAGGTCGCTGGCATTGTTGGGATAGACGGTCTGGAACCCTTGCAGCTTGAGGGCTGCGTCCAGTTCACGAATCGGTTCATCTTTGTAGAACGCGCCGTGCGGTCCCATGATCGCGATAATATTCAATGCTCACCTCCTGTGGTGTTATGGCACTGAATAAGGATAGCGAAAAGTGAGAGGTGAATGTTCTGGAATGCGTTGTTAATGGGAGTCTTGTTGTTTAGGGGGGATTGCTGTCAATTGGGTGCCAGGGCCAGAAAAGGCCAGCCCGATCGCAAAGGAATAACGCATCCATGCAGATCGGCCGGGCCATTCGTGGCTCGGACCCTTTGCTCTTCGGGCTAGCCTTCTCTGGCCGGTTAGAGCTTCATGGCTGCCCAATTCATCGTCGTCTGTTTGATCCCACTCAATATTCAGGTGAGTTCATGATTGAATGGGCACCTTGATAATAAAAAGGTTTTTTTGGCTGATTAGATTCTCTTTACTGCCCAATGCATAGCCGTCTGAACGATCTCGCTCGGTAATCAGCGGGCATAAAAAAAGCGGACCGGAGTCCGCTTCTCTTCATGCACAGGCTGGCTTACGCGTAGCCATAGCTCATCAGGCGCTGATAACGACGGTTAAGCAGCTCTTCCGTGCTCAACACGTCGAGATCGGCCAGATCCGCCAGCAGTTGCTTTTTCAAGCTTGCCGCCATATCCACTGGTTGACGATGCGCGCCGCCCAATGGTTCAGGGATGATCGAGTCGATCAGCTTCAGCTCTTTCAGGCGATCGGCGGTGATGCCCATCGCTTCCGCAGCCAATGGCGCTTTATCAGCGCTTTTCCACAGAATAGAAGCACAGCCTTCCGGTGAAATCACCGAGTAGGTGCTGTACTGCAGCATGTTCACTTTGTCGCCCACGCCAATTGCCAGCGCACCACCGGAACCGCCTTCGCCAATCACGGTACAAATGACCGGAATTTTCAGACCTGACATTTCACGCAGGTTGCGTGCGATGGCTTCTGATTGTCCACGCTCTTCGGCGCCCACACCAGGGTATGCACCCGGGGTGTCGATGAAGGTGATCAGTGGCATTTTGAAGCGTTCAGCCATTTCCATCAGTCGCAGCGCTTTACGATAGCCTTCTGGTGCTGGCATACCGAAGTTACGACGGATTTTCTCTTTGGTTTCACGGCCTTTCTGATGGCCAATGACCATCACCGGACGACCATCAAGACGGGCAATACCGCCGACAATCGCTTTGTCATCGGCATAAGCGCGGTCGCCAGCCAACTCATCGAAATCATCAAACGCGTTGCGGACATAGTCCAGCGTGTAAGGGCGCAGCGGGTGACGCGCGAGCTGCGCAACCTGCCATGCACCTAAATCGGAGAAGATTTTACGGGTCAGCTCAACGCTTTTTTCGCGCAGACGCTGCACTTCTTCATCCAGATTAATATCGTGTTTCTCATCCGAACGGCCAATTGACTTCAGCGAGTCGATTTTCGCTTCCAGTTCTGCGATTGGCTGTTCAAAATCCAGGTAATTAAGACTCATAATGTTCCTGTTTTAGTCAAACTCCAGTTCCACCTGCTCCGATCCTACTAACGACCGCAAATCGTTGAGTAAACGATCGCTGGGCGAAATACGCCACGCTGCACCAAAGCGCAGCTTCGCCCGCGCATCTGCTCTCTGATAATAGAGATGCACCGGAATGGTCCCGGAGCGATGAGGCTCCAGAGACTGGCGGAGACGGTTTAAAAGCTGGTCATCAATTTGCCTGTCCGTCAGCGAGATAGCAAGTCCGCGCGCGTATTTTTCCCGCGCTTCGTCGATGTCCATCACTTCTCGAGCGGTCATTTTAAGGCCA
Source organism: Pantoea sp. Seng (assembly GCF_009829935.1). NCBI lineage: Bacteria > Pseudomonadati > Pseudomonadota > Gammaproteobacteria > Enterobacterales > Erwiniaceae > Pantoea > Pantoea sp. Seng. The sequence goes on from NZ_SZZV01000009.1 coordinate 13,900, forward strand.
CCGCTAAAGTCATCAAAGCTGACCTGTCCACTGACGATCAGGATACGGTCTTTCTCCAGCAACTGCTGGTATTTATCTAACGCATCGGTAAATAACATCACTTCCAGACGACCAGAGCGATCGTCGAGAGTACAAATACCAATTCGGTTGCCGCGTTTCGTGACCATCACGCGAGCGGCAATCACCAGCCCCGCCGCGATGGTTACTTTACCACGATCCGTCGGATGCATGTCCTTCAGGCGCATACCGCCAACGTAGCGATCAATTTCTTTAAGATACTGATTAATTGGGTGGCCGGTGAGATACAAACCCAGCGTCTCACGCTCACCGTCCAGTTGAATCTGTTCCGGCCATGGCGTGATGTTGGTGTATGACTTCTCCACCTGTTCAGGCTCTTCGGCCAGCACGCCAAACATATCTGCTTGTCCGGTCGCTTCCGCTTTTGCGTGCTGATCCGCAGCTTTCAATGCATCGCTGAGCGCGCTCATCAAGGCTGCACGATGCGGACCGAGGCGATCAAAAGCTCCCGACATGATCAGTTTTTCCATCACACGACGGTTAATCTTTTTCGTGTCGGTGCGAGCGCAGAGATCAAACAGCTCTTTGAAGTAGCCGCCTTCGTTACGTGCTTCGATGATGGCTTCAATCGGCCCTTCACCCACGCCTTTAATGGCGCCGATACCATAGACGATTTCGCCTTCATCATTCACATGGAACGGATACAAGCCGGAGTTGATATCGGGCGGCAGCACTTTCAGGCCCATGCGCCAGCACTCATCCACCAGGCCAACGACCTTCTCGGTGTTGTCCATATCGGCGGTCATTACTGCTGCCATAAATTCTGCCGGGTAGTGCGCTTTCAGCCACAGCGTCTGGTAAGACACTAAAGCATAGGCTGCCGAGTGCGACTTGTTAAAGCCATAACCCGCAAACTTCTCTACCAGATCGAAGATCTTCATCGAGAGTTCACCGTCAACACCCATTCTTTCTGCACCGTCCTGGAACACCGAACGTTGTTTGGCCATCTCTTCGGGTTTCTTTTTACCCATTGCACGGCGCAGCATATCCGCGCCACCCAGGGTATAACCCGACAGCACCTGAGCGATCTGCATCACCTGTTCCTGATACAGGATGATGCCGTAGGTGGGTTCCAGTACCGGCTTCAGGGTTTCGTGCTGCCACTGAATATCCGGGTACGAAATTTCTTCACGGCCGTGCTTACGGTCAATGAAGTTATCAACCATGCCCGATTGCAGCGGTCCCGGGCGGAACAGTGCCACCAGTGCAATCATATCTTCAAAGCAGTCCGGCTTCAGACGCTTGATCAGATCTTTCATGCCGCGTGATTCAAGCTGGAAAACCGCTGTGGTTTCCGAGCGTTGCAGCATATCGAAGCTTTTCTTGTCATCCAGCGGGATGGCGGCGATATCAATCGGCTCCAACCCTTCTTTGGCGCGGCGCGGGTTAATCATCTTCAGCGCCCAGTCAATGATGGTCAGCGTGCGCAAGCCGAGGAAGTCAAACTTCACCAGGCCGGCGTATTCCACATCATTTTTATCAAACTGGGTTACCGGGAATTGGCCATTCTCATCACAGTAAAGCGGCGCAAAATCAGTGATTTTGGTCGGTGCGATAACCACCCCACCGGCGTGTTTACCGGCGTTACGTGTGACACCTTCCAGCTTGCGCGCCATATCGATTAGCGCTTTGACCTCTTCATCTGCCTCGTAGATTTCCGGCAGCTGCGGTTCGGCTTCAAAGGCTTTTTCCAGCGTCATGCCGGGATCCGGCGGGATCAATTTGGAGATGCGATCCACAAAGCCATACGGATGACCCAGCACACGTCCTACGTCGCGGATAACCGCTTTCGCCGCCATGGTACCGAAGGTGATGATTTGCGAAACCGCTTCGCGCCCATACATCTCGGCAACGTGATCGATCACCTGATCGCGCTTCTCCATGCAGAAATCGACGTCGAAGTCAGGCATTGAGACACGTTCCGGGTTGAGGAAGCGTTCGAACAGCAGATCAAATTCCAGCGGGTCGAGGTCAGTGATTTTCAGCGCATACGCGACCAGAGAGCCTGCACCCGAACCACGGCCCGGCCCAACCGGGATACCGTTATCCTTCGACCACTGGATAAACTCCATCACGATCAGGAAGTAGCCAGGGAAGCCCATCTGGTTGATAACGTTGAGTTCAATCTCAAGACGTTCATCATATTCTGGCCGCTTCTCTGCACGCACCTTGTCATCCGGGAACAGGAATTCCAGACGCTCTTCCAGCCCTTCACGAGACTTCATGACGAGGAAATCTTCAGTCGTCATTTCCCCGGTGGGGAATTGCGGCAGGAAGTATTCACCCAGGCGTACCGTGACGTTACAACGCTTAGCAATCTCTACGCTGTTTTCCAGCGCTTCCGGGATGTCCGAGAACAGCTCGCACATCTCCTCTTCGCTGCGCATATATTGCTGAGGACTGTAATGACGTGGGCGTTTTGGATCGTCCAGCGTGAAGCCATCATGAATCGCCACGCGAATTTCATGGGCGTCAAAATCTTCTTCGTTGAGGAAACAGACTTCGTTGGTGGCCACCACCGGCACACCTTCGGCAATCGCTAACTCAACGGCAGCATGCAGGTAAGCCTCTTCATCGGCGCGTCCGGTACGCGTCAGCTCGAGGTAATAACGATTGGGGAAATGTTCCTGATAGAAACTGAGGCACTGCGACACCAGCGCACTGTTGCCGCGCAGTAGACTGCGGCCAACATCGCCCTTGCGTCCACCGGAGAGCAGAATGATGCCTTCACCCAGTTCGACCAGCCAGTCACGGTCAATAATCGGTCCGGCAATGCCATATCCACGCTGATAAGCACGCGAAATTAACAACGTAAGGTTCTGATAACCGGTGTTGTTGGCGGCAAGGACCGTGAGTTGTGTCAGCTCATCGCCCATCAACTCGCTGGCGACGTGGAAATCCGCACCAATAATCGGTTTGATGCCTGCATCGTGCGCACTGCCGTAAAAACGCACCAACCCGCAAAGGTTGATGTAATCGGTAATCGCAATCGCCGGCATACCCAGCGCAGCCGCCTTCTTGACCAATGGCTTAGTTTTCGCCAGGCCATCGACCATCGAATAGTCGCTGTGTACGCGCAGATGTATAAAACGAGGTTCAGCCATATCAGTTTCCGATTAAAACAGCGTCAGGCTATTAAAGCGCAGTCGGCTGACGCGCGGCCAGCACATCAGCATCAATCAGGGCATTTCGCACCGGGGCAAAGCTGCGGCGATGATGTGGCGTGGCACCAAACTGCGTCAATTTTTCCATATGCAACGCAGTTGGGTAGCCTTTGTGCTGGGCAAATCCATATTCCGGGAACAACAGATCCAGCTCGGCCATTTCACGATCGCGCGTGACTTTCGCGATGATCGAGGCTGCACTGATCTCTTGTACCAGGCTATCGCCCTTCACCACCGCCTGCGATGGCATGGGCAATGCCGGACAACGGTTGCCATCGATCAACACAAAATCAGGCGTAACAGGCAGACCCGCTACCGCACGCTGCATCGCCAGCATAGTGGCGTGCAGAATGTTGAGTTGGTCAATCTCTTCAGGCTCCGCCCGGCCGAGGCTCCAGGCTAGCGCTTTCTCTTTGATCTCGTCATACAGCGCCAGCCGACGCTTTTCGGAAAGCTTCTTTGAGTCGGCCAGCCCTTTAATCGGATTCGCGGGGTCGAGGATGACTGCTGCGGTGACAACGGCGCCTACCAGCGGACCTCGCCCCACTTCATCCACGCCAGCAATGCGCTGTGCGTTTGGGTAGATAAACTCAGTCATTGGCAATCTCCAGTACGGCGTCCGCGGCTTGCTCATCAGCATTCCAGCGAATCTGTTGATGCAACTCGTTGAAGGTGTTCAGCAGGTCATCGCGCTCTGGTCCGGCATGCAACAGAGGTTCCAGCGCAGCCGCCAGTGCCTCTGGCTGGCACTCTTCCTGCAACAGCTCTTTGACCAACTCCCGACCCGCCAGCAGATTGGGCAGTGAAACGTAAGGCGTTTTCACCAAACGCTTCGCCAGCCAGAAGGTAAAGGGTTTCATGCGGTAACCGACCACCATCGGACACTTCGCCAGCATGCACTCCAGCGCAGCAGTGCCGGATGCGAGAATCGCCGCATCGCTGGCGATCATCGCCTGACGGCCTTTGCCATCCAGCAAATGCATCGGTAGCTCGGGCGCCACTTCAGCTTTAATCTGTTCAAACTGTTCGCGGCGTTTGGCATTGACCAGCGGCACCACGATTTCCAGCGCGGGATAACGCTGACGCAATAACTGCGCCGCACGCAAGAAATCCGCACTCAGCATTTCCACTTCTGCACCACGGCTACCCGGCAGCAAGCCCAGACAGATCGCATCCTCCGCGATGCCTAACTCACGTCGCGCCGCAGATTTGTCTGGCTGCAGCGGCATGGCATCTGCCATGGTGTGGCCGATAAAGCGGCAAGGTACGTTGAATCGATCGTAAAACGCTTTTTCAAACGGCAGAAACGCCAATACCAGGTTGGTGTTGCGGCCAATTTTGAACACGCGTTTTTGTCGCCACGCCCAGACGGAAGGACTGACGTAATGAATGGTGCGAATTCCTGCGCGCTTCAGGCTGCCTTCCAATGTGATATTGAAATCTGGCGCATCAATGCCGACGAAGACATCAGGCTTGAGTTCGGTGAAGCGCTGCGTTAAATCCTTGCGAATTTTCAGCAAGCGGCGCAAGCGGCCGAGCACTTCAACAATGCCCATCACCGCCAGCTCTTCCATCTCATACCAGACTTCACAGCCTTCGGCCTGCATCAGCGGACCGGCAACGCCGACAAAGCGGGCATCAGGATGACGCGCTTTGAGCGCACGGATAAGACCTGCACCAAGAATATCGCCGGAGGTTTCTCCGGCGACCAGGGCAATCGTTAAGGGACGCACTGACATGGATTAACGAATCAATCCACGCGTCGAACGGGCAAAGAAGTCATAGAAAGGCTGCACTTCGCTGTGTTGTTTTGCCAGCTCTTCAATCTCTGGTTTCACTTCATCCAGCGTTTTACCACTGCGATACAGCAGTTTGTACGCATTGCGAATCGCGTGCAGTGCTTCTTTGCTAAAGCCACGGCGTTTGAGGCCTTCGATGTTGATACCGAACGGGGTCGCGTGGTTACCCTGCGCAATAACGTACGGTGGGACATCCTGCGCGACGCCTGAACAACCGCCAACCATCACGTGTGCACCAATGGTGCACCACTGGTGGACTGCCGTCATCCCGCCGATAATCGCGAAATCATCCACGGTGACATGGCCACCCAGCGTGGCGTTGTTGGCAAAGATGCAACGGTTACCAATGACGCAATCATGCGCGATATGCGCATTGACCATCAGCAGGTTATCACTGCCGACTTTAGTGAGGTTGCCACCCTGCGTAGTACCACGGTGAATAGTCACACTCTCGCGGATGCGGTTGCGATCGCCGATTTCAACACGGGTCGGTTCACCGGCATATTTCAGGTCCTGGTTCACTTCACCAATCGAAGCAAACTGATAGATCTGATTGTCTTTGCCGATACGCGTGTGGCCGTTCACCACCACGTGCGATTTGAGCACCGTACCTTCACCAATTTCCACGTTAGCGCCGACAAAGCAGAACGGGCCGATGTGAACATTGGCGCCGATGACGGCACCTTCTTCAATAACGGAACTGGGATGAATATTGGCGGTTGAATCAATCACTAATTATGCCTCCCGGCTACGGGCACACATCATGGTCGCTTCACAGACAATCTTGCCGTCTACAGTTGCCACGCCTTTGAAGCGCGTCAGACCACGACGAGTTTTCTCGAAGGTCACTTCCATGATCATCTGATCGCCCGGTACCACTGGACGTTTGAAGCGGGCTTCGTCGATACCGGCGAAGTAGTACAGCTCGCCGGGTTCCAGTTTTCCAACGCTTTTGAACGCCAGAATACCGGTTGCCTGCGCCATTGCTTCCAGAATCAGAACGCCTGGGAAAATCGGCTTACCAGGGAAGTGTCCCTGGAAAAACGGTTCATTAACAGAAACGTTCTTCACCGCACGCAGATATTTATGCTCTTCAAATTCCAGCACGCGGTCAACCAGCAAGAACGGATAGCGGTGCGGCAGCAGTTCTAAAATCTCTTCGATTTTCAGAGTATGCGTTTCAGTTGTCAAAATACTCTTCCTGTCCTAAAAAATCTGATGGCAATAATAACACGGCCTGCACAGATCAAAATGATCCTCCGCAGGCCGCAAATCAGTTCGGTGGCGTAACGCTTTCCTGAGAGACCTCCTCACACGCATTCGGGGTAAGCCGAAGTCGCAAGAAGGCACGCTGCTTTATTATGAAAGCGGGTCGCGAGCGATGCGTTTAGTCGTCTTTGCCGACCTTACGTTCGATGGCTTTTAAGCGTTTGCTTATTTCATCGATATTCATCACCAGCGCTGCCGTTTTACGCCAGGTTTTATTGGGTTGCAGTGGGATACCCGATGAGTATACCCCAGGCTCTGTGATCGGGCGCATTACCATGCCCATGCCCGTTACGGTCACTTTGTCACAGATTTCCATATGGCCGTTAATGACGCTGGCGCCGCCAATCATACAATAACGTCCAATCTTCAGACTACCCGCCATGATCACACCGCCCGCAACGGCCGTGTTATCTCCAATCACAACGTTGTGCGCAATCTGACACTGGTTGTCTATGATAACACCATTGCCGATCAGAGTGTTATCCAGTGCACCGCGATCGATGGTGGTACAAGCACCAATTTCAACGCGATCACCAATTACCACGGTTCCCAGCTGTGGAATTTTCACCCAATTGCCACGGTCGTTAGCATACCCGAAACCATCGGCACCGATCACGGTACCCGACTGAATCAGACAATCCTGACCAATCTCGATCTCATGGTAAATCGTCACGTTAGCCCACAAACGTGAGCCGCGACCGATACGCGTCTGCTTACCGACAAAACATCCTGCGCCAATCACGACGTCGTCGCCCAGCTCAACGCCAGACTCGATCACCGCATTCGCGCCCACCGAAACGTTCTTACCCAGCGTCGCTGTCGGATCGATCACCGCACTGGGCGCGATATTCTGCGCGGGCTGCGGCGTTGTGTCCAGCAGTTGTGCCATGCGAGCGTACGTTAAGTAAGGATTTTTCACCACCAGGGCAGCGGTTTTACACCACTCCAGATCCGCTTCCGTCAGCACCACGGCTGAAGCCTGGATATGAGCGAGCTGCTCGCGGTAGCGGCTGTTTGCAAGAAAAGTGATTTGACCAGTGGTGGCGGATTGCATAGAAGCAATGCCGGAGATGGCGATATCGCCATCTCCGTGCAATTCTGCATCCAACTGCTGGGCTAAATCAGCCAGTCGAATTGATGACATCGATTATTTAACCTGTTTTACAACGTCAGCAGTAATGTCTTTAGCATCAGCAGAAGAGTATAGAACGGCCTGAGAATCCAGCACCAGATCGTAACCATCGCTTTTCGCTACAGACTGAACAGCGGTCTGGATTTTAGCCAGCAGCTTGTTACGCTCCTGCATCTGACGAGTCTGGTTGTCTTTGTCGAAAGCCTGCGCTTTCTGTTCAAAAGCAGCACGCTCAGAAGCAATCTGCTTCTCTTTCTTGGTACGGTCGCTGGCCTTCATGGTTGACGCATTGCGCTGCAGATCCTGGATTTCACCCTGGATTTTCTGCTGCTGCGCCTGGAGGTCAGAAGCACGGCTTGAGAACTCGCCCTCAAGCTGTTTAGCAACAGCGGCACGCTGCGGAGACTGCTGGAATACCTGGCTCAGGTTCACGACGGCGATTTTATCGGCCGCCTGGGCACCCGCAGAAGCAGCTAAAGCAACACCCAGAGCAGCAGCACAGAACAACTTTTTCACTATAAACTCCTTACCTCGACGTGTGTGTTTGCAGCGTGTCACGACAGAGCGCGACACGGATGCAAGACGGTATTTTCACTTCCTTGTTCAGAGCCTTACCAGGTTTTACCAATGTTAAACTGGAACTGCTCTGACTTGTCTCCCTCGACTTTCTTCATCGGCTGAGCATATGAGAATACCAGCGGACCTAATGGCGACATCCATTGCAGGGCGACACCCGCAGAGACACGAATGTTATTCGGATCGCTGTAGTCCGGAATGCCCGCCGCACGGGTTTCTGCAGTGTTCTGCCATTTGGTATCCCAGACGGTACCGGCATCCATAAACACCGAAGTACGGACTGAGTTAGCGTATTTCTCGCTCAGGAACGGCGTTGGCGTGATCAGCTCAAGGCTGGCAATAGCCATCGCGTTACCACCCACCGCATCATCTGACTTACAGACGCCATTGGCATCCGTCAGGTTACAGGTGGAGGAGTGATCGTTCAGATAAGCCGCTTTCGGACCAATGGTATTGGACTGGAAGCCACGAACCGTACTTGAACCACCGCCGTAGAAGTTCTCATAGAACGGCATCTCTTTTCCACCGAGCCCGTCACCATATCCGACACGGCCACGTCCCAGCACCACCCAGGTGCCATCACGGTTCAGTGGCACGTACTGCTGGCTATCCAACGTCGCTTTGTAGAAGGCGTTGTCGGAACCCGGAATGGTCACTTTGCCGTTCAGGTTGGTACGGTTACCCTTGGTTGGGAAGAATCCACGGTCCAGCGTGTTATACGTCCAACCGTAGTTGAAGGTGAAGTCATCTGCAGAGAAATCACCATCATCATTCAGACCCTGATGGCGTCCAACCGAGTCCAGATAACGCCACATCGCAACCTGCGGCTGCATGTTGGACAGATCGTTATGTACATAACCCAGGCCGACACGCAATGTGTTGTTTTCATTAACCGGGAAGCCCAAAGTGCCATCCACACCATAACTTCTGTTGGTGTAGTCAGACAGGTCAGCATCATCCGCTTTGAAGTCGTTATAGAAGACACGACCACCCAGGCTCACACCGTCGACCGTGAAATACGGATCGGTCAGTGAGAATTCAGCATAGGTCTGGTAATCGTTTTTGGTACCGCTGATGCCAACGGTATTACCGGTGCCGAGCCAGTTTTCCTGGGTCACACCTACCTGGAAGCTGACGCCACTTTCAGTACCGTAACCCACACCAAAGTTGAAGGTACCGGTGTTACGTTCTTTAACCTTATAAACTACATCCACCTGGTCCGGAGAACCTGGCACACGCTGCGTGTCCACATCGACGGTTTCAAAGTAACCGGTACGGTTCAGACGCTCTTTACCCTGGTCAACCAGGTCGCTGCCCAACCATGCGCCTTCCATCTGACGCATCTCACGGCGCAGTACGGAATCTTTTGACGTATCATTACCTTCGAAGCGCACTTTGCGCACGTAATAACGGTTACCGGCATCCACATTGATATGCAGTTTAACGGTTTTGTCTGCATCGTTAATTTCCGGCTGTGTCACCACACGCGGATAGGCATAGCCATAACGACCCAGCAGTTTTTTGATGTCGTCTTCCATCTGGGTAACTTTGGTGCCGTTGTACAGCTCACCCGATGGAATACGCGTCATCTTTTCGATTTCCGCAGAGTGGCCCGCCATGCTGCCGTTCACGATCACGCCGGCAATCTTATACTGATCGCCTTCGTTGATGTTCACAGTGATGTAGATGCCTTTTTTATCTGGCGTCAGGCTCACCTGAGTGGAATCGATGTTGAAGCGCGCATAACCGCGATCCAGATAGAAGCTACGCAGGGTCTCAAGATCCCCGGCCAGCTTTTGTTTCTGGTATTTACGATCGCCAACCACGTTCCACCATGGCACTTCATCACGCAGTGAGAAGCGCGAGATCAATTCGTCAGAGCTAAAGGCTTTGTTGCCAACGATGTTGATCTGCTGAATCTGAGCAGACACGCCTTCCTGGAAGACGAATTTCAGATCCACGCGGTTACGGGGCAGCGGTGTCGCAATCGCTTTCACGCTGGCGGTGTATTTACCGACGCTGTAGTAGAAGTCTTCCAGGCCCTTCTCAATCGAAGAAAGTGTGGTGCGGTCGAGTGCTTCACCGACGCGCACACCAGAAGCTTCAAGGTTCTGCTTCAGCTGATCTTCTTTCACCGCTTTGTTGCCGGAGAAAGTGATGCTGGCAATGGTCGGACGCTCTTTCACCTGAACAATCAGGGTTGTTCCATCACGCAGAACCTGAACATCTTCAAAGTTGCCGGTGGCGAACAGAGAGCGAATGGTGTTTCTGACGTCATCGTCAGAAATGGTATCACCGACACGTACGGGCATGCTGAGCAGAGCCGCGCCGACGGCGACTCGCTGGAGACCTTCGAAATGAATGTCCTTCACTACGAAATCGTCTGCACCGTAAACGGTGGCGCTGCTAAACAGCAGCGACGCTATGAGCAACTTTTTCATCGCCATCGTTGTTATGCGTTTTCCTAACACATCCCGCGCCTGTCCGCAGTCCAGCTATTACAGACGTGAGAAATCATTGAAAAGTGCAAGCCCCATTAATAACACCAGCAGAATTGAGCCAATGCGATAACTGAAGTCCTGAACTCGCTCGGACACCGGTCCACCTTTGATCTTTTCGATCGCCAGAAAGAGCAGATGTCCACCATCTAATACCGGCAGAGGGAACAGGTTGATGATCCCCAGATTGACGCTGATCAGCGCCAGGAACATCAGATAATAAATCACCCCGTATTCCGCTGATAACCCTGCACCTTGCGCAATCGAAATTGGCCCGCTCAGATTATTCAGCTTCACATCCCCGGTAATCAACTTGCCCAGCATTGAGACCGTTAACTTCATCAGTTGCCAGGTTTTGACACTGGCTTCACCGATAGCGGCAAAGGGCCCATACTGCCTAACCGTTTTATACTCATCCGGCAGCGGAATGACGCGCGGAATCACTCCCGCAAAGCCTTCCGCTTCATTGCCCGGTTTCGCTTCTGGCGTTAACGTCAACGCCACGAGTTCGCCGTTACGTTCCACATCCAGCGCCATGTTTTTGCGCGGATTATCGCGCACCTGCGCCGCAAAAGCCTGCCATTGTGTTAACGGCTGACCATCGACTTTAACGATCCTGTCGCCTGCTTGCAAACCGGCAGCGCTGGCCGGCGAATTTGCCTGCACTTCAGCTAAGGTCGTTTCGATTTGTGGCCCACGAGGACGAATCCCTAATGCCACAACCGGGTCCTGTTTATCCGGTTCGAACTGCCATTCGCGCAAATCGACCTGCTTCTGCTGCGTGGCATCTTCACCGAATTGCGAGACGGTAAGCGTGGTACTGCTGTCGCCGATTTTTCCGATCAGCGCCATGCGCACTGCATCCCAATCAGGCGTTTCGATACCATCTACCGCTTTAAGTTCCATACCGGAGGTAATTTGCGCTTCAGCCGCGACGGAACCGTTCAGAATTTCGCCAACAACCGGACGCACACCGGGAACGCCGTGGATAAAGACGACCCAATAAGCGAAGACGGCAAAGATGAAGTTAGCAATGGGGCCGGCCGCAATGATCGAAGCACGCTGCAGCACAGTTTTATTGTTGAAGGCCTGATGGCGGAGTTCAGCGGGAACGCTCTCTACGCGTTCGTCGAGCATTTTGACGTAGCCGCCGAGCGGGATCAGGGCAATGACGTATTCCGTGCCCTGACGATCGCTACGACGCCACAACGCTTTGCCAAAGCCAATCGAGAAACGTTCGACTTTAACACCGCAGCGGCGGGCGACCCAAAAGTGGCCGAATTCGTGCACGGTGATCAGTACGCCAAGTGCCACGATAAAGGCGACAAAACTCCAGAGTATGCTCAACATTGTCGCTAATCCTCAGAGGGTGCGGAACACCAGCAGCAGCAGGCAGGCAAAAACCGGCACCGCAGCGGTCAGGCTGTCGATACGATCGAGGATACCACCGTGACCCGGAATCAAGTTACCGCTGTCTTTGATGCCCGCTTCACGTTTGAACATGCTCTCGGTCAGATCCCCCAGAACCGAAGCCAGCGTAGCAATAACGGCACAGATAATCAGCGTACCCGGCGCCACAGAAAGCGGAGCCAGCAGCGCAAACAGCCAGGCGATAATCGCGGATGACAGCAGGCCGCCAAAGAAGCCTTCCCAGGTTTTACCCGGTGACACTTTTGGCGCCAGCTTATGTTTACCAAACAAACGGCCAAACATGTAAGCGCCAGAATCTGCGCCCCAGACCAGCAGCATCACAAACAGCAACCACCATGCTCCCGCAAAGTGATCGGTATCGTAATGATACTGGCGCAGCGCCATCATGCCCCAGAAGAAGGGAATCACGGTCAGGATGCCGAATAACACGCGGAGTGGGCGCGAAGTGCGCCACAACGCCGCAGAGGCAGGATAAAACAGCACGAGAAACAGGGCGACAATCCACCATCCCAGCGCGGCCCAAAGTGAGCCCTCCATCTGGAACTGGTGCAGATTGCGTTGATAGGGTTGCAGGGTGAACAGCATCACTGAGAGCAATAAACCGCATAACACGGCGAGCCAGATACGCTGCTGACGTGTCTTCATACCCGCCAGCTGCCCCCATTCCCAGGCGGCAAGCATACAGATGATGATAGTGGTAATCGCAAATCCGGACAGCGGTAACCAAAACAGAGCAGCGATCACCAGCGGAATCAGAATAAACGCGGTGATCAGACGAGACTTCAGCAAAGGTTACCCCCAGATTGCTCAGGCGCCGCCTGGTGCCGCGCCGCCAAAGCGTCGCTCCCGCGAAGAGAATGCATTCAGTGCACCTTCAAAAACGTGTTCATCAAAATCAGGCCAAAGAACATCGGTAAACCAAAACTCAGCATAGGCGATCTGCCACAGCAGGAAGTTGCTAATCCGATGCTCTCCCCCGGTCCTTATCACTAAATCCACCGGCGCCAGCTCCTGCATACACAGATAGGGAGCCAGACTTTCTTCGGTTATCTGGTCAGGACGTAATAAACCTTCCTGAACCTGTTCAGCCAGTTTTCTGGCACCCTGGATAATATCCCAACGGCCACCATAGTTGGCAGCAATGTTGAGGGTGAGTCCATTATTTTGCTGAGTCAGTTCCTCGGCGCGACGAATGCGTTCCTGAATACGATTATTGAAACGACTGATATCGCCAATCACGCGCAGACGCACGTTATGCTTGTGCAGGCTTTTGACTTCGCTGTCGAGCGCCCAGACAAACAATTCCATTAAGGCCGTCACTTCCTGTACCGGTCGGCTCCAGTTTTCACTGCTGAACGCATAGAGCGTGAGCGCTTCCAGTTTATGGCTGACCGCAAAGCTGACGGCCCGGCGTACTGATTTTACCCCGGCTTTGTGGCCTGAAATACGCAGTTTGCCCTGATTTTTTGCCCAGCGACCATTACCATCCATAATGATGGCCACGTGACGTGGCGTGCAGTACGACTCGTCATCGATTGTGTTGTGATTGTTGGACGACATAACGCGTAATAATTCCTTTCATCAGAAATGCTGTGGTTTCTGAATACATTGCGCCTGCGGCGAACCCCGGCATCGCTACCAGATGACATCGAAACAATGTCGGGCCGAAAAACGCGAGCGAGCGACTATACCATTTTCACCCTGAGCGAACAAATAGCGGGAAGTATCAACCTGCTAAACGAAAGCGTGGTAGCAATTCTGTGGCACAGATACGCGCTAACCGATCGATCTCCATCACATCCTCAATGCTGCCCGGCTCCTGGCATATCAGGGACGTCAGCACTTCGCTGTTGATGGCGGCGATGTCGGTAAAGCGAATCTGATGCTGCAGAAATGCCGCAACGGCCACTTCGTTTGCCGCATTCAGCGTGGTGGTGGCGGCCTGCCCTGTTGAGCAAGCATCGATTGCCAGCTTCAGGCAGGGATAGCGCTCATAGTCCGGCTCAGCAAACGTCAGTGACTTCATTCGCGTGAAATCGAGTGGCGTTACGCCGGCCGAAATACGTGCTGGCCATGCCATGCTGTGCGCGATAGGGGTTCGCATATCAGGCGACCCTAGCTGCGCCAGCACACTGCCATCGCAGTAACGCACCATGGAGTGAATCACCGACTGCGGATGCAGGATGACTTCCATCTGTGCGTCAGTGGCATTAAATAGCCAGCGGGCTTCAATGTATTCAAGACCTTTATTCATCATGGTGGCCGAATCAACGGAGATTTTACGCCCCATTGACCAGTTCGGATGTGCGCACGCTTGATCTGGCGACATAGCGGCCAAATCCGCTAATGGCGTGTCACGAAAAGGACCACCCGATCCCGTAAGGAGAATAGAATCAATGCCATTCTCTCGCAGATCAGCGTACCCCAACTGATGCTGTATGGAAGCGGGTAAACTCTGAAAAATGGCGTTGTGCTCGCTGTCGACCGGCAACAGCTGTGCCTTGTGATGACGCACAGCCTCCATAAACAGGCGGCCGCACGTGACAAGTGACTCTTTGTTCGCGAGTAAAACGGTTTTGCCAGCACGAATTGCGGCAAGTGTGGGTTGCAGCCCGGAGGCGCCAACAATAGCCGCCATCACCTGATCCACTTCATCGAGTGCCGCCAGCTCGCAAGCCGCCTGAACGCCGGAGAGCACTTCGGTAGGAAGATTCAATGCTCTCAGTCGCTCACGCAGCGCTTGTGCGGAGGCTTCATCAGACATCGCCGCATAGCGTGGGGTAAATTGCTGACACTGTTCAGCCATCAGCACTACGTTTTGACCCGCCACCAACGCGGTGACCTGGTACAAGTCTGGATTGGCTGCGATGACTGCCAGTGTGCTGGTACCAATCGAGCCGGTGGAACCCAGCAGAGTTAATCGCTTCATCATGCTATCCCTGTGACGTCGTGGATCGTGCCTGCAACAGCGCCAGGCACAATGTAAAACGCCGCCAGAGTCGCACAACGTCTCTGAACGGCGTTTTTAAAGGCAGTAGATGGAATTAGAAATCCATCAGTTCCTTTTCTTTTTCGGCCAATGCGACATCAACATTTTTGATATAGCCATCGGTCATTTTCTGGATCTCATCCTGCGAGCGACGTTCGTCGTCTTCGCTGATCTCTTTGTCTTTCAGCAGCGCTTTGATCTTGTCGTTAGCATCGCGGCGCACGTTACGAACAGAAACACGCCCCTGCTCCGCTTCACCACGCACGACCTTGATCAGATCTTTACGACGCTCTTCGGTCAGCGCTGGCAGTGGCACACGAATATCGGTACCTGCTGAGCTTGGGTTCAGACCCAGGTCAGATGCCATAATCGCTTTTTCAACGGCCGGGCTCAGTGAGCGGTCAAACACGTTGATTTTCAGCGTACGAGAATCTTCTACCGTGACGCTAGCCAGCTGACGCAATGGCGTAGGTGTACCGTAGTAAGGCACCATAATGCCGTCGAGCAGTGAAGGCGAAGCACGACCGGTGCGCACTTTGCTGATTTGGTTTTTGAATGCTTCCACGCATTTTTCCATGCGCGTGTCGGCATCTTTTTTAATGTCGTTAATCACGTTAAAACCCTTGGATTCGGTTTGACCTGGCCATCTCCGGGCAGCCCGGAAGTGGTATCGATAAACATCGATCATCCTGAAAGCTGCGCGATGCCACTGCATCGCGCCAACAGAATATACCTTATTTTATCTTGCGTCGGGTATTAATGCGTAATCAGAGTGCCTTCTTTTTCACCCATCACTACGCGACGCAGTGCGCCAGGCTTGTTCATGTTGAAGACGCGGATCGGCAGTTGATGGTCGCGAGCCAATGTAAAGGCCGCCAGATCCATCACTTTCAGCTCTTTATCCAGTACTTCGCCATAGGTCAGCTGTTCATACAGCGTCGCGTCCGGGTTTTTCACCGGATCATCTGAATAAACACCGTCAACTTTGGTGGCTTTCAATACCACATCGGCTTCGATTTCGATGCCACGCAGACAAGCGGCGGAGTCAGTGGTAAAGAACGGGTTGCCAGTACCGGCGGCGAAAATCACCACGCGGTTATTGCGCAGCAGGCTGATCGCTTCTGCCCAGCTGTAGTTATCACACACGCCATTCAGCGGAATCGCGGACATCAGACGCGCGTTAACATACGCACGGTGCAATGCGTCTCGCATTGCCAGACCGTTCATCACGGTTGCCAGCATACCCATGTGATCGCCGACCACACGGTTCATGCCTGCCTGTGCCAGGCCAGCGCCACGGAACAGGTTACCGCCACCAATAACCACACCCACCTGGATGCCCAGCTCAACCAGCTCTTTCACCTCTTGCGCCATACGGTCAAGCACGCTCGCGTCAATACCAAAACCTTCGGCACCTTGCAGTGCTTCGCCACTCAGTTTTAGCAGGATACGTTGATATACAGGTTTTGCGTTGGTCGCCATGGTCAATTCTTCCTGGAAGATATGATGAATGAGAAGTTAAATCTGATCGATCATCCGCTTAGCGAACGAAAAAAGCTATTGGGATGAGACTGAAAAGTGGTCCACGCAAAACGCAGACAAAAAAGAACCGCCTTCCGGCGGTTCTTTCGGAGCATTAAGACTGTTTGGACATTGCAGCAACTTCTGCTGCGAAGTCAGCTTCAACTTTCTCGATGCCTTCGCCCACTTCGAAGCGGATGAAGTTAATCACGTCTGCGCCTTTCTCTTTCAGAGCCTGGCCAACAGTTTTGCTTGGATCGATAACGAAAGCCTGACCGGTCAGAGAAACTTCGCCGGTGAATTTCTTCATGCGGCCTTCAACCATTTTCTCTGCGATTTCTTTAGGCTTGCCAGACTGCATGGCGATGTCCAGCTGAACCTGGTACTCTTTCTCAACCACATCAGCAGACACGTCTTCTGGCTTAACGAATTCTGGCTTGCTTGCCGCAACGTGCATCGCAACTTGCTTGCTCAGCTCTTCATCAGCACCGGTGGTAGAAACCACTACGCCGATACGTGCGCCGTGCTGGTAGCTGTTCAGCTGAGCACCTTCCAGGATAGCAACACGACGGATGTTGATGTTCTCACCGATTTTAGCAACCAGCGCTACGCGTTCTTCTTCGAACTGCGCTTTCAGAGCTTCAACATCAGTCACTTTACCAGCAACAGCTGCATCCAGCACTTTGTCAGCGAAAGCCTGGAATCCAGCATCTTTAGCAACGAAGTCAGTCTGGCAGTTAACTTCCAGAATCACTGCGAAACCATCAGCGATTTTGGTTTTGATCACGCCGTCAGCAGCAACGTTGCCTGCTTTCTTAGCGGCTTTGATCGCGCCAGATTTACGCATGTTCTCAATCGCCAGCTCGATGTCGCCGTTCGCTTCGGTCAGCGCTTTTTTGCAATCCATCATGCCTGCGCCAGTACGCTCACGCAGTTCTTTTACCAATGCAGCGGTAATTTCAGCCATTCCAGAATCCTCGATTCGTCTCTGTGTGCGTTAACACTGTCAGAAACTTGTTGCGGAAAATTTACTCTGCCCCGCTTACCCGAAAGAAGCGTGACAAACTTAGATAAATAAAAGGGGCCTGTGCGGCCCCCTTAACAGATAACATCTGATGTCTAAGGGCTCTTAGAAAGAGCGAACCTTATTAAGCTTCAGCTGCTTCTTCAGCCTGCTCAGCCAGATCCTGTGAACGGCCTTCGCGCACGGTGGTCGCAACAGCAGTCAGGTACAGGCTTACAGCACGGATCGCATCGTCGTTACCTGGGATAACGAAATCAACGCCATCTGGATCAGAGTTGGTATCAACGATAGCAAATACTGGGATACCCAGGTTGTTTGCTTCTTTGATTGCGATGTGTTCGTGGTCAGCGTCAACAACGAACAGTGCATCCGGCAGACCGCCCATATCTTTGATACCGCCCAGGCTGTTTTCCAGCTTGGCCAGTTCACGAGCACGCATCAGTGCTTCTTTTTTGGTCAGTTTGTCGAAAGTACCGTCCTGAGACTGAGTTTCCAGATCTTTCAGACGCTTGATTGACTGACGAACAGTTTTCCAGTTGGTCAGCATACCACCCAACCAGCGGTGGTTAACGAAGAACTGGTCGCAGCTCAGAGCTGACTCTTTTACCGCTTCGGCAGCAGCGCGCTTAGTACCAACGAAAAGGATTTTGCCTTTACGTGAAGAGATCTTCTGCAACTCAGCCAGAGCTTCGTTGAACATTGGTACAGTTTTCTCAAGGTTGATGATGTGAACCTTGTTACGAGCACCGAAGATGAATGGCTTCATTTTCGGGTTCCAGTAACGGGTCTGGTGACCAAAGTGAACACCAGCCTTGAGCATGTCGCGCATTGAAACAGTTGCCATGATTACCTCTAAAGTATGATTGGGGTTGGGCCTCCATGTATCCCATACAACCGACCTCTTTCAAGGCACCCCGGCGTATGTGTCGATACATGTGTGTTTTAGTACACATAATGAGTTTTATGCGTTTCCTGCCAGCCAACGAAACGAAGGTGACAGAGAATCGTCGGCGCGCTTTATACCATAACGCGCAGGAATACGCCAACAGTTGTTAGCAGCGTGAGCGAGGAGTCATCCCGATTTGGCAGCCTAATGACTGACTGCTAACATGACTGCCACAGAACTCATTATTGTCGAAAATGTCGGCAATTGCGGATTATTTAATGGCCATTTCAATCAAAACCCCTGAAGAAATCGAAAAAATGCGCGTGGCGGGCCGTCTGGCTGCTGAAGTGCTGGAAATGATCGCCCCGCACGTGGTGCCGGGTGTGACCACAGGTGAACTCGACCGCCTCTGCCACGATCACATCACGAATAAGCAGCAGGCTATCTCAGCCTGCCTTGGCTATCACGGCTTCCCGAAATCGGTGTGTATTTCGGTTAATGAAGTGGTGTGCCACGGCATCCCGAGCGATGACCGCGTTTTAAAAGATGGCGATGTGGTCAACGTTGACGTCACGGTGATCAAAGACGAGTATCACGGCGATACCTCGAAGATGTTCATCGTCGGCAAACCGACTATTCAAGGCGAGCGCTTGTGCCGTGTCACCCAGGAAAGCCTCTACATTGCACTGCGTCTGGTTAAACCGGGCATCCGCCTGCGCGAGCTGGGCCGTGCGATTCAGCAATATGTTGAAGCACAGGATTTCTCTGTGGTACGTGAATACTGCGGCCACGGCATCGGCAAAGGTTTCCACGAAGAACCACAAGTGTTGCACTATGATGCCGATGACGGCGGCGTGGTGTTGCAGGCGGGGATGACCTTTACCGTAGAGCCGATGGTCAATGCCGGTGATTATCGTATCCGCACCATGAAGGATGGCTGGACCGTAAAAACCAAAGATCGCAGCTTGTCCGCGCAGTATGAGCATACTATTGTGGTGACAGAAAACGGCTGTGAGATTCTTACGCTGCGTGAAGATGACACCATTGCTGCGGTGCTCGAAAACAACGCGTAACGTTCTTCAAGACAGTACCAGGCCGGCATAATGCCGGCCTTTTTTATGGCGCTTACGAGGCATGTCGATGAGTGGTAGCGTGACCGAAGCAGTACACAAAGGCCTGACTGATTCCCCCGCCAGCTGGCCCGATGAAGCCCTGACGCGTGACAAATTAAAACTCTATCTGGAGCAATTCCAGCAGCATCTCGGTATGGCCTTTGATGCCGGTACTGACGTTGAATCACTGATTGATGCCCGCACGCTATTTATCGATCGTCTGTTGCGCCGACTGTGGCGCTTCTACGGCTTCGATAAAATGAAAGAGATTGCGTTGGTTGCGGTGGGCGGCTATGGCCGTGGTGAACTGCATCCGCTCTCCGATATCGATGTCTTGATACTCAGCCGCCAGCCACTGGATGATGCGGCCGCGCAACGCACCAGCGAACTCCTGACGCTGATGTGGGATTTAAAACTCGAAGTTGGCCACAGTGTGCGCACGCTGGAAGAGTGCTTACTGGAGGGGTTGTCCGATCTTACCGTCGCGACCAACCTGATCGAATCCCGCATGCTGACAGGCGATGTCGCCCTGTTCCTTGAGTTGCAGAAGAACATTTTCAGCGATGGCTTCTGGCCGTCCTCTCGCTTTTTCGCGGCCAAGATTGAAGAGCAGCAGGAACGTCATCAGCGCTACCACGGCACCAGCTACAATCTCGAACCCGATATTAAAAGCAGCCCGGGCGGCCTGCGCGACATCCACACCTTACAGTGGGTGGCGCGCCGCCATTTCGGTGCCACCACCATGGATGAAATGGTCGGTTTTGGCTTTATCACGGAAGCCGAACGTAATGAGATCAATGAATGCCAGGAGTTCCTCTGGCGAATTCGCTTCGCGCTGCACTTAACGCTCACACGCTACGACAATCGATTGTTGTTTGATCGGCAGCTCACTGTGGCACAGCGGCTCAACTATCTCGGCGAAGGCAATGAGCCGGTTGAACGCATGATGAAAGATTTTTACCGGGTGACGCGCCGCATTGGTGAGCTCAATCAGATGCTGCTGCAGCTGTTTGATGAAGCGATCCTCGCGCTCTCCACCACCGAGAAACCGCGCAGCATTGATGATGATTTCCAACTGCGCGGCAATTTGATTGATCTGCGTGACCCCACGTTGTTCGAACGTGAACCGCAGGCCATTCTGCGCATGTTCTATGTGATGGTACGTAATGAGAACATCACCGGCATTTACTCCACCACGCTACGTCATTTACGCCATGCGCGTCGTCATCTGAAGCAGCCGCTGTGCCAGATTGCCGAAGCGCGTGACACCTTTATGGCGATTCTGCGCCATCCGGGCGCGGTGAAGCGGGCGCTGGTGCCGATGCATCGCCACAGTGTCCTTTGGGCGTATACGCCGCTGTGGGGCAATATTGTCGGCCAGATGCAGTTTGACCTGTTCCATGCTTACACGGTGGATGAGCACACCATTCGCGTCCTGCAAAAGCTGGAAAGTTTCGCCAACGAAGTCACGCGTCCGATGCACCCATTGTGTGTAGAACTCTGGCCGCGTTTGCCACAGATCGAACTGCTGCTGATGGCAGCCTTATTGCACGATATTGCCAAAGGGCGCGGCGGTGACCACTCGATTCTGGGGGCGCAGGACGCGCTTGATTTTGCCGAATTGCACGGGCTCAACTCGCGGGAAACGCAGTTGGTGGCCTGGCTGGTGCGCCATCATCTGTTGATGTCGGTCACCGCCCAGCGCCGTGATATTCAGGACCCGACGGTGATTCAGCAATTCGCTGAAGTCATGCAGAATGAAAACCGCCTGCGTTATCTGGTGTGTCTCACCGTGGCCGACATCTGCGCCACTAACGAAAGTCTGTGGAACAGCTGGAAGCAGAGCCTGCTGCGTGAATTGTTCTTCGCGACCGAAAAACAGCTGCGTCGCGGTATGGAAAACAGCCCGGACTTGCGCGAACGCGTGCGTCATCATCGCTTACAGGCTCTCGCGCTGTTACGGATGGAAAACCTTAACGAAGAGCGCCTGCACCATATCTGGAGCCGCTGCCGTGCTGACTATTTCCTGCGTCACACGCCGAATCAACTGGCATGGCACGCGCGTCATCTGATCGACCATGACCTTACAAAGCCGCTGGTGCTGGTCAGCCCGCAGGCCACTCGCGGCGGGACTGAAATCTTTATCTGGAGCCCGGACCGCCCTCACCTGTTTGCCGCAGTAGCCGGCGAACTCGACCGCAGAAACCTGAGTGTGCACGATGCTCAGATCTTTACCAGCCGCGACGGCATGGCGATGGATACCTTTATTGTGCTGGAACCGGATGGCAGTCCGCTGGCCGCCGATCGTCATCCGATGATTATGCAGGCACTGGAGCAAGCGATTACCCAAACCGAATGGGTGCCGCCGCGAACACGTCGCCAGTCTGCTCGCCTCAAGCACTTCAGTGTCGATACCGAAGTGAATTTCCTGCCGACGCACACCGATCGTCGTAGCTATCTGGAACTGGTCGCGCTGGATCAACCAGGCTTGCTGGCGCGTGTAGGGGAAGTGTTTGCCGACCTCGGCGTTTCTCTGCACGGCGCGCGCATCAGTACGATTGGCGAACGAGTTGAGGATCTTTTCATCCTGGCGGACAGCGAACGGCGCGCACTTGATGTCGAAATGCGCAATGTGCTGCAACAACGGTTGACAGAGGCCCTCAATCCAAACGATAAAGTGTGACCGCAATCGATTTATCGACTTAATTCTCTGTGTCAGCGCGACGCTGGCACCCGTATGACAGACTCAGGAAATTATTATGCAACAGTTACAGAGCGTTATTGAATCTGCCTTTGAGCGCCGCGCCGATATCACGCCAGCCAGCGTGGACAGCGTGACCCGTGAAGCCATCGAACAGGTTATTGGCCTGCTGGATAGCGGCGAACTGCGCGTGTCTGAAAAGATCAATGGAGAGTGGGTAACGCATCAGTGGCTGAAGAAAGCAGTGCTGCTGTCGTTCCGCATCAATGACAACCAGGTGATGGAAGGCGCAGAAACCCGTTTCTACGACAAAGTCCCAATGAAGTTCGCGAACTGGGATGAAGCACGCTTCAAAAATGCGGGCTTCCGCGTTGTCCCCCCTGCTGCCGTGCGTCAGGGCGCGTTCATTGCACGTAACACCGTGCTGATGCCTTCTTACGTCAACATCGGCGCTTACGTTGATGAAGGCACCATGGTTGACACCTGGGCCACCGTGGGTTCTTGTGCGCAGATCGGCAAAAACGTTCACCTGTCTGGCGGCGTCGGCATCGGCGGTGTTCTGGAGCCACTGCAGGCTAACCCAACCATCATCGAAGACAACTGCTTCATCGGCGCACGTTCTGAAATCGTTGAAGGCGTGATCGTGGAAGAAGGTTCAGTGATCTCCATGGGCGTTTACATCGGTCAGAGCACCAAAATCTACGATCGTGAAACTGGCGAAGTGCATTACGGCCGCGTGCCAGCGGGTTCAGTGGTGGTATCGGGCAACCTGCCGTCTAAAGATGGTAGCTACAGCCTGTACTGCGCCGTAATTGTGAAGAAAGTGGACGCTAAAACGCTGGCGAAAACCGGCATCAACGAACTGCTGCGTACCATCGACTAAGTCGGAAATTAGTCCGGTTACCCTGCCAACGGGCCTGTATTCGGGCCCGTAATTTTTTCTTTACACTCTCACCCAAACAACCTGCTTCGCGCCGCGAATTAACTGGTGCGTTTATTTTTCAAACAGTTCATAATCCGCGCCAGTTAACTCCGGTCGCGCACTGTTCATCCCGGTTTTTGTGTCTACAGTTGATTAAGTATGCCGTAAGCGTTCCGGTTGCTGCGTATCTGCCGCATCCCGAATGATGATGATAGTCCTGCGCGCTCACCCACTCTTAGATGGAATATAAACGCTATGTACGACAACCTGAAAAGCTTAGGTATCAGCTCTCCTGAAGACATCGACCGTTACAGCCTGCGTCAGGAAGCCAGCAACGACATTCTGAAAATCTACTTCCGTAAAGACAAAGGTGAATTCTTCGCCAAAAGCGTGAAATTCAAATACCCGCGTCAGCGCAAAACTGTCGTCGCCGATCACACCAGCCAGGGCTATAAAGAAGTACAGGAAATCAGCCCGAACCTGCGTTACGTGATCGACGAACTGGACCAGATTTGCCAGCGCGATCAGGTTGAAGTCGATCTGAAACGCAAAATCCTTGCTGATCTGCGTCATCTGGAAAACGTGGTATCCAATAAGATCGCTGAAATTGAATCCGATCTGGATCAACTGACCCGCAACGGTCGTTAATTTCCTCCCCCGCATTCCCAGGGCCAGCTTATGCTGGCCTTTTTTTTGCCTTAATTCCGTTTTATCTGGGCCTGTTTCACCTATCTGAATTCATAATCCCTGGCTAGTATCGGGTTATGTCTGACTTCAGGTATCACAAAAACCATGCAATTTGCAGCCATCACCTCAGGACAGCGCGGTCTGGATGTTCATATCGCCGGTGACCTCGCGCAAAAAATTCTCTCTGGAACGCTAAAGGCTGGTGATGTTCTGCCCAGCGAAGTCGAGCTATGTAGCCACTTTGGCGTCAGTAGAACTGCCGTGCGTGAAGCGCTCAAACTGTTATCTTCAAAGGGATTATTAGAATCGCGGCCTAAACTCGGCACGCACGTGCGCGACCGCACTTACTGGAATTTGCTTGATGTGCACTGCTGGAATGGATGCAGAGCATTGAATCAACGGCGGAGATGTACCAATAGTTTCTGGCCTTCCGTGAGGCCATAGAACCGCAGGCCGCCCGACTGGCTGCGCTACACGCTACGCAGGCACAACGCACCGAACTTTCTCTGTTATTTCGTGAAATGATCGCTGTTTGCGCTGCGAGTAAATTCGATCTTGCTCGCTGGCTGGAGGCAGACAGTGCCTTTCATCGCCTGATCTTTCACTCTACCGACAACTGTTTTTACATCCCGTTCGGTAATTTGCTGGAAACCATTTTTAAATGCTTTTTTACCTGGCCTTCCAGCGCGCAGGATATTTTTTTGGACGAACACCGCAAGATTTATGAAGCGATCATGATCGGCGATGCCGATGCGGCGCACAGGGCGTCGATGAATCTAATGCTTAACAGCACACAGCCTCGGCTATAACTTTCCCCTCACCGATACGTGGGTGGGCGCGATAACAACCACAGATCACGCAGCGCTTCTCTTTCCGAACCGCGCGCTGCTGGGCTGATAGGGGCCGTCGATTGCGTTTCGATCGCGCGATGAATCCAGGGCTGAAAACGGTCGCTGTTCAGGCTGCGATCCGTGAGCGAGAGCAGTGGAATCAAGCGCAGACTGACACGATCGCGATTTTTCCATGGCCAGGTTTTGCTGTCATCACTAAACGGTGCCATATAATTCAGCGCACTCAACAATGAACCGCTCTGCTGTTGATAGTGCCAAAGATCGCCCGCGCCGCTTCGCTGTGCCAGTTGCGCGAGGCTGGTCAGAGCCTGCAAATTGAAATAGCTATAGTGGAACGAGCGTGTGCGTGCCAGTTCCATTGGCTGCGTTCCGTCCGTACGAATTTGCCCGGCGATTTTATCCTGAGCTAAAACCACCATCTGCTTAATCACCTGAGGTTGATGCAAATACCACGCGATGCCCGCCACCTGTGCGGCATACCAACTGCCATGGTTATTAGGTGCATCACGCTCGCCTTGTGCCAACTGACTGTGCAATAGCCAGCCGAGATAATCGCTAAACCATGCATGTATCGCAGCCTGATCCTGCGGGTGCCAGCCGGGCGAATCGTGCAGTAGCTGCAGTGCATCCACTATGCGCGTGGCAAAGTAACGCCCATCCAGCACACCGGTGTGTCGGCCCTCAGCCTTACCCGGCACACCCTGAGCATAATTAAGATTGGGATTCATGCGGGTGGTGGGATCGATGAACCAGCTGCGAATCATCGATTGGGCTTTGGCTGCATAACGGGTTTCGCCGGAGAAATACCAGGCAAGCGCCAATACCTGCACGTCTGCGGTGAAACGAGCCAGACGCACACCATCGCTTTGGTCGTTTTTACTCGCCGGATTGACCGCACCATCACGGCGTTCCCATGGCAAGCCATTGGGCTTGTCGGGATTCGGCCACCAGTAGGCACTCAGGCTGAGATAATCATGGCGGGAACCGCTGGGAGGTAACATCCCTTTCTGCGTCACGCTGGGATTGGGCTGATTAAGCGCGCGATCGGCAGCCTGCTTGAGTTGCTGCCACGCCTGCTCAGTCTGTGGCGCAGCCTGATGATTTTGCAGCGCAGTTCGCGTCTGTTGCATCTCTTCGCCAGATAAAAAGGCCAGCGAAACAGCTTTGGCATGACAGGTCGCGGTCATCAGCAAGCCGGCCAACAGCCAGATCAGGCGCACATTCAAACGGGGCATCTTCCTCTCCTGGCCCTGCTAAGGATTAGCTCTGTTCATCCAGTTGCAGCGCCACATACAGCAGCAATCGATCGTCAAAATTGCCGAGGTTTAATCCGGTCAGCTCGGAGATGCGGTTCAGGCGATACTCGAGCGTATTACGATGGATAAATAGTGCGCGTGCCGTGGCGCTTGGCTGCACGTTATGACTGAACCACGCCACCAGCGTACGTCGCAATAATCCATTATTATCATTGGCTTTGAGTTTCGCCAACGGGCGCGCCAGTTCATTCGCTTGCCAGCCACCGCGCAGGCTATCCAGCAGTACGGGCAGCACCAAATCCTGATAGAAGAAGCTGCGCTGTTCCGGCATGCGCTGTTTACCCACCATCATGGTGGTGCGCGCCGTACGGTAGGAACGCGCAATACTGCCGGGACCGGTAAAGAAATTACCCAGCGCGATGCGCATTCGCACCTGCCCACTCTCTTTCATACGCTGTAATAACTGATCCACGCGACGGCGGTGATCGTCTTGATCGTAACGGCCGTGGGCGTTGAGCGCCGGCTTCAACACCACCATTTCAGTGAGTGAAACGATAGCAATCAGGTTGTCACGATCCGGCGTTGTCAGCAGAGTTTGTAAATGCTGCAATTCCGACATCGCACTGTCAACGCCAAGCTGGCCGCTGTCGACTTCCACCACCGCCACCACGCGCGGTTGATTGAGATCGATGCCCAGGCGCTGCGCCCACTCGCTCAACGCCGGTGAAAGCGTATCGCTACGAATCAGGTTCAGCACCAGCTCTTCGCGCAAACGGCTATCCTGCGCCAGCATGTGCAACAGCCGCGCTTGTTCCAGCATCATTTCGGCGGTCATACACACCAGTTCACCGTAGTGACGCAGCGCTGCCGGCTGGCCGGTCAGGCCAATTACACCGACAATCTCACCATCAATGCGCAACGGCAGGTTGATGCCAGGACGCACGCCGTGCAGATGTTTCGCCACGGCCTCATCAATGTCCACTACCCTTCCCTGCGATAACACCAGCAACGCACCTTCGTGCAATTCGCCAATACGCTCACGATCGCCGCTGCCAATAATGCGGCCGCGTGCATCCATCACGTTGACATTACTGTCAATAATTTGCATGGTGCGGGCAACAATATCCTGAGCCAGTCGCGCATCGAGATGATAGGTGGCCATCAATCACTCCAGAGAAAGGGAAGAATTGACAGAATACGCATCCCACGCACGGCTGGCATTGTGCAACTGCACATAGCCGGATAGAGAATACGGGAATTGCGGTAGGCGTCACATTGCGAAACGGACATCTGCACAATGTGGACCACACTAAAAAGGTGTTGATGCTAGCCAGGAGCGCAGCTGCGCCAGACAAAAACAAAAAAGGCGAGCCGAAGCTCGCCTGTACTCAATTATCTAAGACTTACTGCATCAGCAGATAGAGGCTGCTGTCGCCACGCTGCACATTCAGGGCCAGCACGGACGGTTTGGTGTCGAGGATTTTGCGCAGTTCACCAAGGTTGGCAATCGCCTGCTGGTTAACGCCCCTAATCACGTCACCTTTCTTCAGACCAATACGCGCTGCAGCACTGCCTGCCTTCACATTATCCACGCGCACGCCTTTCTGGCCGTTGCTGTCGATGTTGCTCAGGTCGGCACCTTCAATGCCGGTGTAGATCGTGGCGGACTGCACTTTTTCCTGCGAGCTCTGCTGCAGTTCAACCGTAATCGTCACCGGTTTACCGTCACGTAACAGACCCAGCTGCAGTTTAGTGCCTACCGGCAGTGAACCCACTTCTGCACGCAGCGCGGCAAAACTGGTCAGCGGTTTGCCATTCATCGACACCACGACATCGCCGGCTTTCACACCCGCTTTTGCCGCTGCCGAGTTAGGCAGGACCTGGCTCACAAAGGCACCGCGCTGGGCATCGACTTTCATCGCTTTCGCCAGCTCAGAGTTAAGCTCGGTACCCATAATGCCCAGCTCGCCACGCTTCACCTGACCATACTCGATCATCTGCGCCGTCAGGTTTTTCACCATCGCGCTTGGGATAGCAAAGCCGATACCGATATTGCCGCCGTCTGGCGCCAGAATCGCGGTGTTAATCCCGATCAGTTCACCGTTCAGGTTCACCAGCGCACCACCGGAGTTACCGCGGTTGATGGCAGCATCGGTCTGGATGAAGTTTTCGTAGTTCTCGACGTTCAAGCCGCTGCGGCCCAACGCTGAAACGATACCGGAGGTTACTGTTTCACCGAGTCCGTACGGGTTACCGATTGCGACAGTGTAATCACCGACGCGCAGGTCATCGGAGTCCGCGATCTTAATTGCCGTCAGGTTCTTGGCGTCCTGCAGTTGAATCAGAGCGATATCAGACTGTGGATCTTTGCCAATCACTTTGGCGTCATAGCGACGACCATCGCTCAGCTGCACCTGAATTTTGGTGGCGTTATCTACCACATGGTTGTTGGTGACGACATAGCCTTTATCGGCATTAATCACGACACCCGAACCGAGTGCACGGAATTTTTGCTGTTGAGTATTGGCGCCGCCGTTGTCACCGCCCTGGCTGCCATCACCGCCGCCCTGGCACATTGGCGAGCTTTGGAATGGCGAACCGTCCTGGCAGAATGGCGAGTTGTCACCAAAGAATTGCTGGAATTGCTGCGGCATGCGCGGGGTTTTCACCGTGGTGCTACCTTCAACGCTAATACTCACCACGGAAGGCATCACTTTTTCCAGCATCGGCGCCAGGCTTGGCAACTGTTGGTTCGAGGAGGAAGCACTTTCCGCCGCGAAACTGACAGGGCTCAATGCCATGCCCAGACTAAGCGCCAGCGCACTTAACATTAATGTGCTTTTTTTCATTCGTCTGTGTCTCTCTAAGATTTACGGCCAGACCATTGCTGTGGTCGTGATGATGAGATTAAGTTTTTAGCGCGAAGTTCCTAATAAAGTTTTGGGCAAAGGTAAAAATTTATTCTTCATCTTTACAAAACTCGGCTTATTCCACGGCCATCAAACGACGATACTCATCCCACGCATAATTGTCTGTCATTCCGCTGATATAGTCCTGAATCAAGCGCGAACGGTAATAACGTTCCCACAACAAACGTTGATATTTATGCTCGACAATCAGTGTACGCATCTGCTGCTGATAAGCTTTGCGATGTTTTCCTGAAAGCTTATGAAACAGTCGCGTTTCTATCGGATATTTCGGCAGAAAATCGTCGTTCATCAGCGTAGTAAATTGTTCATAATCCAGCAACATTAATGACTGATAGATTTCCAGCAAACCTTTTATTACCCGATAACCTTGTAATTCGAGTTGCTCAACTTCCGGATGATTAAATACCTGCTGGCGCGCCACGGTTTTAAATAATTTCAACAGACGGCCTTCATCACCGTCATCTTCCAGCAGCGCATGATTGAAGTTTCCTTCAAAAATAGCCGGGAGATTATCGACAAAACGGCGCACGGCATGGCTAACCAACACATTTTGCACGTTAACCCGTAATGACATGAAAAATTGATCGCTCAGGCTACGGCGTTTTTTCTGGTTGGCTTCTTTCCATGCCTCGCTCACTGTGCGACTGAACGCATCACCACTATTTACCGTCCCCCAGGCTTTGAGCAGAGACTTATACAAGGTCTCAACATCAAAAATGTCTTTTTCGACCGCATCATCTAAATCGGCAATACAGTATGAGATATCGTCAGCGGCTTCCATAATCCAGGTGAGTGGATAGCGATGATGCTCTTTAATATCGGTGGCTGCGCGTAAGTCAGCGACATATTCACGCTCGGACAAATAAAAGCCCGGCTTCTTCATCAGCACGCTAAATTCTGCCGGCTTATCGCCCTGCCACCATGCGGGGGCGGTATATTTTAAAATACAGGCCACCTGCGCATAGCTAAGATTAAGCTGCAGCAGCGTATGCACCAGGCGAATCGCCTGCGCATTGCCTTCGAAGTGGCACAAATCCTGACGAATCATTGCATTTAGCTGGTCAAAATCAGTGCGCTGATGCTCATCTGCCACGCCCGCCACCAGCGGGTCCACGAGTTCAAGAGGCAGATTGTCGTCAAACCAGTCATTGATCGCGGCTTCACCAAAGTGACCAAACGGCGGATTACCCACATCATGCAGCAGGCAGGCCATCTCAATCAGACTCTCAAACGCGCCTTCAAACTCCTCCAGCCCGTAATTTGCCAGTCCACCGCCCTGCGTTTTCAGGTATTGCAGGATCTCTTTGGTGATATAGCGCCCGGTTTGCTGCACTTCCAGCGAGTGGGTCAAACGTGAACGCACCGCTGCATTACGCTCCAGAGGAAAAACCTGAGTCTTTTGTTGCAGGCGGCGGATCGCGGCAGAATTGATGATGCGGCCACGGTCACTCTCAAAGTGCCGTGTAATAAAGTATTCGCCCTCTGGATCTTTGCGGCTGGTATAAGGGCGGGTGAAACTGATCTTATTTTTGAAATTGATCGTCGCCATCATTACCCCTTATTTTTTGGTGAATTCATCCTCTGCCAGCCATGGTAGACTATGCCTCACTTTTAAGCTTTACATCCATAACTACAGCGAGATTCTTTATGAAAGCAGGCATTATTGGCGCGATGGAGCAGGAAGTCACCCTGCTGCGTGACAAAATCGAAAACCGTCAGACGCTGACGCTGGCTGGTTGTGAAATTTATACCGGCACGCTGAACGGTGTTGAGGTTGCTCTGCTGAAATCAGGCATTGGTAAAACCGCGGCGGCGCTCGGCACGACCCTGTTGCTGGAGCTGTGCAAACCCGACCTAGTGATCAATACCGGCTCTGCGGGTGGTCTGGCCGCTTCACTGAAAGTGGGCGATATCGTGGTTTCCGATGAAGTGCGCTATCACGATGCCGACGTCACCGCTTTTGGTTACGAACCTGGCCAGATGGCCGGTTGCCCGGCAGCCTTTGTGGCGGATGAAAAACTGATCGCCGCTGCGGAGCAAGTGATTAAGCAGCTGGATCTCAACGCAGTGCGCGGTTTAGTGGTCAGCGGTGATGCCTTCATCAACGGTGCTGAACCTCTGGCACGCATTCGCACCACCTTCCCACAGGCGATCGCCGTGGAGATGGAAGCCACCGCCATCGGTCATGTTTGCCATCAGTTCAAAGTGCCGTTTGTGGTGGTGCGCGCGATTTCCGATGTCGCAGATAAAGAATCCCACCTGAGCTTTGATGAGTTCCTCGTCGTTGCCGCTAAACAATCGTCACTGATGGTTGAAAACCTGCTGGCACAGCTGGCGCGTGGCTAAATATCTGCTGCTGGGGCTATTGCTGATCGGCAATAGCCTGTTTGCTGCTGCCCCACGCGTTATCACGCTATCGCCCCATCTGACCGAACTGGCTTTTGCAGCGGGCATTACGCCGGTGGCGGTGAGTGCTTATTCGGATTTCCCGGCGCAGGCCAATCAGCTGGAGCAGGTGGCAAACTGGCAGGGCATCAAAGTCGAGCGCATCCTGCAACTGAAACCGGATGTGGTGCTGGCCTGGCGCGGTGGTAATCCACAGCGGCAGATCGACCAACTGCAACGTCTGGGCATTAAAGTCGAATGGATTGATCCGCAGACCATTGATCAGATGATTGATGCGTTAGCAGCGCTCAAACCGTGGAGTCCACAACCTCAGCAGGCGGCGGCTGCCGCACAGGCGCTGCGCCAGCAAGAGGATGATCTGCGTAAACAGTATCAACAACGCACGCCGATCCCTCTGTTTTTGCAGTTTGGTCAACAGCCGCTGTTTACTGCATCGCGTAATACGTTGCAAAACGAGGTAATCACCCTGTGCGGTGGCAAAAATATCTTTGCCGACAGCCGTGTCAGCTGGCCGCAGGTGAGTCGTGAGCAAGTATTAGCACGTCATCCTCAGGCGATTGTGATCGGCGGTGGCCCCGCGCAAGCCGCGAATATTGTGAAATTCTGGCAGCCACAACTGACGGTGCCGGTGATTGCCATTAACGATGACTGGCTGAGTCGACCGGGTCCACGTATCCTGCTGGCAGCCAAACAGCTGTGTGCAGATTTACATCCGGCGAAAAATAGCACCAAAAAAGATTAAAGATTCGGCAAAAATTGTCGAAAAACAAAATACAAGGCACTGCGGCCACGTATGCTCAGTGCCCTTTTTGCGCAACGCGCAACTTTTGACTTCACCAGGAATTATCAATGACCAGAGCACTGCTCCTGGCCATAGGGCTTGCGATGGCTGCGCCAATTGGCGCGGCGACCTCCACCGGCTCTATTGCCGTCACGTTGACCATATTTTCCCGCTGCGATATCTCACGGCAAAGCGAACAAACATTGCCATCGATTGATTGTGGACGTCACTTCAGTGCACAGCCGCGCGTGACCGAAAGCGTGTTAAAGCGCGATGCGAAGCGTCGTGAGTCGTCACGATTAGTGACCGTAGAGTGGTAACGTTCTGACCGCCAGAACGGCGGTCAGAAAAGGGGATCAGATGCTGAAGGAAGAACCACAACCGCAAGTCGTTTTCGCGTTCGGGTTTGTCACGATAAAACGTGAACCCTCAAGACCTTCGGTATAATCAACCGAACCGCCCACCAGATACTGCAGGCTCATTGGATCAACCACCAGCGCCACGCCTTGCTTTTCAATGGTCATGTCGCCGTCATTCATTTGATCGTCAAAAGTAAAACCGTACTGGAAACCACTGCAACCGCCACCGGTGATGTACACGCGCAGTTTCAGCTCAGGATTCTCTTCATCCGCGATCAAATTTTTCACTTTTTTCGCTGCTGCTTCAGTGAATTGCAAAGGCAGCGCTGCTACGTCGTCACTCATGTTTTACTCCGGGTAAACGTCCAGGTCAGAAAACGACCTTAATTTCACTATTATCTGCCAGCCGCCCAGTGCAATCAAGTACTGCGCTTGACACTGTGTGCCGCCTGCGCTGCGCTAAAGTATAGCTTTAAAAGGCTTTCGCACCCGCTTGCCTTTCTAATCGGGCGACTCTTCCCTTAGAATGGCGCCAGAATTTTTTTCCAGAACAGCAGGAGCCGAGCAATGAGTAAGTCTGAAAACCTGTATGCCGAAGCGCAACGCCTGATCCCTGGCGGTGTGAACTCCCCGGTACGTGCTTTTACCGGTGTGGGCGGCGTGCCGCTGTTCATCGAACGCGCCGACGGCGCTTATCTGTATGACGCCGATGGCAAAGCCTACATCGACTATGTCGGTTCATGGGGCCCAATGGTGCTGGGGCATAACAACGCCAATATCCGCAATGCGGTGATTGAAGCGGCATCTCGTGGTTTGAGTTTCGGTGCCCCAACCGAAATGGAAGTGAAAATGGCCGAGCTGGTGTGTGAGCTGGTGCCAAGTATGGATATGGTGCGCATGGTGAACTCCGGCACCGAAGCCACCATGAGCGCGATTCGTCTGGCTCGTGGCTTTACCCATCGTGACAAGATCGTCAAATTTGAAGGCTGCTACCACGGCCACGCCGACTGTCTGCTGGTGAAAGCGGGTTCCGGCGCATTGACCCTGGGCCAACCGAACTCGCCGGGTGTTCCGGCTGATTTCGCTAAACACACCCTGACCTGCACTTACAACGATCTGGCGTCAGTACGCGAAGCCTTCGAGCAATATCCAGAAGATATCGCCTGTATCATCGTTGAACCCGTTGCGGGCAATATGAACTGCATCCCACCGCAACCGGACTTCCTGCCGGGCCTGCGTGCACTCTGTGATGAGTTTGGTGCGCTGCTGATCATCGATGAAGTGATGACCGGCTTCCGTGTGGCGCTGGGCGGTGCTCAGGCTTATTACGATGTCACGCCGGATCTGACCTGTCTCGGCAAAATCATCGGTGGCGGCATGCCGGTGGGCGCATTTGGTGGTCGTCGTGATGTGATGGCTGCACTGGCACCAACGGGTCCGGTTTACCAGGCGGGCACGCTTTCCGGTAACCCGATTGCCATGGCGGCCGGTTTTGCTTGCCTGACGCAGATTGCTCAACCGGGCACGCACAGCACTCTGACCGACCTCACCACCCAACTGTCTGAAGGCTTGCTGGCAGCGGCAAAAGCAGAAAACATTCCGCTGGTGATCAACCACGTTGGCGGCATGTTCGGTATCTTCTTTACCGATGCCGAAAGCGTAACCTGCTATGCCGACGTGACAAAATGCGACGTTGAGCGCTTTAAGCGCTTCTTCCACCTGATGCTGGAAGAAGGTGTTTACCTCGCACCTTCTGCTTTTGAAGCGGGCTTTATGTCGCTGGCACACAGCCAGGAAGATATTCAGCGCACCATTGATGCGGCACGCCGCAGCTTTGCGAAGCTGTAAGCCATTAGCGGGTGCCAGGAATGGCGCCCCTACATTAATGTGCCCGGCTGTCCCTTGAGGCACAACCTCCCCTAAAGACACCCTTGCCGTTCGTTCGCATCGTTATGCTCAGCTACACGCATACACCCATTTCCGTTAGGTTGCACAATTATGCGCAGCTGCCCTGTAAGCACCGATTGACGTAGGCTGCGCGTTTATGCGCGACGCAACAGCCAGATAAAATACGGCGCGCCGAAGAAGGTCGCCATTAAACCTGCAGGGATCTGATCCGGGAAGGCCAGCATCCTGCCGCACCAGTCTGCAAACACCATCAATCCGCCGCCTAATAATCCCGCCATCAACACCTGCGGTAATGCGCGCCTGAAGCCCAGCATGCGCACGATATGCGGCGCCATCAAACCGACAAAACTCAACGGGCCGATGGTCAAGGTCGCCGTAGCCGTTAACGCCGCCGCCAGCAGCAGCAGGGCCAGACGCGAACCTGTTAATGCCATCCCCGCTGAACGTGCCGTCGCACTACCCAGCGGCAGCAGTGTGAGCCAGCGGCTCGCCAGTGGCGCGAGCGCAATAAATACGATACCCACCACGGCGCTTTGCACTGCCTGCGGCATATTGATGTTGTACGTCGAACCGGAAATCCAGCTTAGCAGGCCGCCCATGCGCGGATCGCCACTCGCCATTAACACCATCAGTAAGGTGACAAACGCACTGTTAAGCGCCATGCCCGCCAGCAACATACGCTCCGGTGAGAAACCTCCGCGACTGGCGACCAGCATAATGACCAGCAGCGTCAGCGCCGCGCCTAATGCGCCAGCGGGCAGCAACCACGCCACGGCGTCACCCGGCACAAAGAACATCATCACAACCACACCACAGGCCGCGCCGGAACTGATGCCTAACACTTCCGGACTGGCCATCGGGTTGCCAGTGAGGCGCTGAATCAACGCACCTGCAACACCCAGCATCATCCCCACGACTAACGCCGCCAGCACGCGAGGTGCACGCCACGGCAGCAGTTGATGCAGCATCTCACCACTCACCCACGTCCAGCTGTGTGCATCACGACCAAAGGAGATGCCGATAACGCTCAGCAGCGCCAGCACCCCAAGGCCAATGCCACACCACAGCACCACCTTCTGGCGCTCTGCCGGCACCTTGTCGCCCATATTCATCGCCGGTGGAACCGAGCCGGTACGTAAACGCGGCAACAGCCACAGCAGAATCGGTACGCCAATTAACGCGGTCGCTGTGCCGGTGGAAACCTCGCGCCAGTGGCTGGTCAGCCACAATACGCACTGATCGGCCAGCCACAGCAGTAAGGCACCAATCAGCGGAGCCAGCAGCATACGGCTGAGTAAGCGACGCCCCCCGAGCATTTTCGCCAGCAGTGGTGCAAACAGCCCGATAAAACCGATAATCCCGGCGACGTTCACCAATTGCGCACTTAACAGAATCGCCAGAGCGAGTGCGCCGACACGCGCAGCAGACAGTGCCAGACCGAGATTTTTTGCTACGCCGTCATCAAGCCCCATGAGCGTCAAGGGGCGCAGCAATGCCAGCGCCACGACAAAAGCCAACAGCAGACGCGGCCACAGCATGGCGACGTTGTGCCCATCCATCTGATTCAGTGTGCCGGTGCTCCACAAGAACATATTCAGCAGCTGATCATGATTGAAGATGGCAAAGATTTGATTCACCGAACCGGCATACAGGCTCAGGACCAGCCCGGCGAGGATCAGTGTCACGGGTGACAGCCGTTTGCCCCAGGCCACGCCAAATACCAGGATGCCCACCAGCACTGCGCCCGCCATCGCAGCAAATTGCTGTGTCAGCTCACCACCCGGTAAATGCCAGAGCGTGGCGACCGTAATACCGAGCTGTGCACCGGATGACACACCCAACGTGGTCGGTTCCGCCAGCGGATTACGCAGCACCTGCTGAAACAGTAAACCGGCCAATCCGAGACCCGCCCCCACCAACAGCGCCAGCGCCAGACGCGATAACAGGCTGTGATGGAACACCACCTGTTGGATACTGTTGATGTCCGGCGCAAAGAAGGCTTGTGACCACTGCGCCGTTGGCAGCGCGTCACGCAGATTGATAAAGGTCAGCGCCAGCGCCAGTAAAAACATGCTGCTTAGCAGCATCACAGGAAAGAGACGATGGCGCATCAGTGCGACTCCAGCGCGTGTTCCAGCACGCGCACAAATTTCAGCGCTGAATAGGTCGCGCCGTAATACCAGACGGCAGGCACACGCTTGAAGCGGCCCGCGCGGATAAACGGCAGCGCCTGCCACAGCGCAGTTTTCATCACCTGCTGCATGTCACGATCGTTATCGTGATCAAAACAGATCACCTGCACATCGCCGACATCGGCTAACCGCTCAAGCCCAACCACGGCACTGCCCCAGAAATTGGTTTCACCCTGCCAGGCGTTACTCAGGCCAAGGATTTCCATCACTTCGAGGAACAGACTGTTGGTGCCAAACGTGATGGCGTGACGGCTGTCCATCAATGACATCAGCAGCACCGGACGATCTGCCCAGGGTTTGAGACGTTCGCGCGCTGCCGCTAGCTGCTCATCCAGGAATTGCAGATGCTGTACCGCCTGCGCTTCCCGGCACAGCCGGGCACCGAGCGCATGCAGTGATTTACGGGCAGTACTTAACGGTTTACCGTCCCCGCTATTCAGATCAAAGCCCATGGTCGGCGCGATGCGATCGAGTTTATCTAATCCCGGACCGTAGCCGTTGGAGTGCAGGATTAAGGAAGGTTCGAGCTGCGTCATCAGTTCCAGATTGGGTTCGGTGCGCAAGCCGAGATCGATGGTGCTGGCGGATAGCATCGGCTCGCCAACCCAGATGTTGTAGTTGCGCAAATCAGCCACACCGAGCGGCGATACACCGAGCGCCATCAGTAGCTCAACAGGTAGCCATTCCAGCGCCAGGATGCGCTGCAGATCGGGTGTTGCCGCACGCAATGGGGCAACGTTAATCAGTGGCGTCAGTGCCAGCGCCGTCAGCAAGCGACGGCGTGAAATGTCGAACATGGCGAGGCCTCAGTAAACAAAACTGACGGGAGCACCGCCTTGTGGATGGGGCAATATGCCCATCGGAATACCGTAGATATTGCCCAGCACATCGGCCTGCATGATGACATCAGGCCCGCCTTCCGCAATCATTTCTCCGCCGCGCAGCGCCACCAGACGGTCGCAATAACGTGCCGCCATGTTGATGTCATGCAGCACGGCAATCACCGTTAACCCGCGCTCACGGCTGAGTCGTTGAATCAGTGCCAGCACATCAACCTGATGCGCAATATCCAGCGCTGAAGTGGGTTCATCCAGCAACAGGCAGCGGCTATTTTGCGCCACCAGCATTGCCAACCACGCACGCTGGCGTTCGCCGCCTGACAGGCTATCCACCAGACGCCCGGCGAACGGTTTCAGGCCCACCAGCGTAATCGCTTCTTCCACGCGATCGCGATCTTCCTGGCCGTAGCGCCCAAGCGCACCGTGCCACGGATAACGACCAATCGCCACCAGCTCACGCACCGTCATCCCTTCTGCCGCCGGTAACTGCTGCGGCAAATACGCCACCTGGCGCGCAAAATCTTTGCTGCCCCAGTTCTCCACCGCATCGCGGTTCAACAGCACCTGACCTTCACTTGCCGCATGGTGACGCCCCAGCATTTTCAGCAAGGTGGATTTACCCGAGCCGTTGTGGCCAATCAACGCCGTCACTTTACCCGGCGCAAAGGTGAGTGAAAGTGGATGCAGCAACGTGCGTCCAGGTACGCGAAAGCTGACATTATCCAGCGTGAAGGTGGTTTCTTCGTGGTGCGGATGCTGCATGGTGATTCCTGGTTAATTAGCACAAAACCGATCTGATTCTGAAGGGGGCGGCCCTGAGGCCGCCCAAAATCACAACATATTCGCCCTGACGAATCAGAAGCGGAAGGTGGCGGTACCAACGATTTGACGTTCAGCGCCCCAGTAGCAAGCGTAATCACGGTAGCAGCTGGCAACGTATTCACGATCGAACAGGTTGTTGATATTAACACCCACAGAAGAGCCCGGCAGACCGAAACGGCCGAGGTCATATTTCAGCGCTGCGTCGACGGTGGTGTAACCCGCTACGTCGAAGTTTTGGTTTGAGTTACTGCCATTCTGCATATTCTCTGCATATAACCCTTTGCTTTCACCTACATAACGCACACCCGCACCCAGTGTCACACCTGACAACGCAGTTTCATTGAAGGTGTAATCCCCCCACAGCGATGCCATATGCTTCGGCACCTGCACCGGCGTTTTGCCCTTCAGCGCAGTGTCTTCGGTATATTCCGCATCGGTATAGGTGTAAGACGCCGTCATGTTGATGTTGGCGCTCAGAGCCGCCTTGGCTTCCAATTCAACACCGCGAGAACGGATTTCACCGCTCTGTACGCTGAAGTTAAGGTTGTTTGGATCGGCGGTAAGGTTTTTGGTTTTGGTCAGCTCATACACCGCAGCAGTTACGACAACCGGACGATCTTTAGGAACATACTTCACACCGGCTTCATACTGCTTAGCACGCGATGGATCAAACGGCTGGCCCGAGGCGGTAGTCCCAGAATTCGGAATAAAGGACTCACTGTAGCTAAAGTACGGCGCAATGCCGTTATCAAACACATAGTTCAGACCACCACGCCAGGTGAAGGCCTGATCGTGATTTTTCACTTCGGTATTGCCGTTACGATTCAGTGCTGAAGTCATCGCATAATCGTAACGTCCACCTAAGGTCAGCACCCAACGGTTCCATTCCATCTGATCTTGAGAGTACAGACCGGTTTGCTCTTGGCGATTCAGATATTGGTAAGGGAACGCAGCACCATCTAGCGCATCGTTACCATACTGAGGATTGAACGCACTAATTGGGAATGCTGATCCAAACGCCGCATCAATATCATTACGGGTGCGCTGGTAATCCACACCCATCAGCAAAGTATGATCCACTGCGCCAGTGCCAAATTTGGCCTGTGCCTGCGTATCTACCGCAAACTGATTTAACTTCTCATCGGAAACCGCCGAACCACGGGTAATTTCATTGGTGGCAGCGTTGAAGCCATTACCATAAATACTGCGGTAATTGGTTCTCAAATCCGCATAACGCAGATTCTGGCGCACCGTCCAGGTATCGTTAAAGCTGTGCTCGAAGTTGTAACCCACCATCTTGGTGTTGCGCGAGATCTTGTTGCTGTCTTCGCCTTCATCAAAGTTGGTTGGCAGTTTATAGCTGCTACCGTCCGGGCGGGTAATGCCTACCACGGTGCCCTGACGCGGCAACCAGCCGTAATAACCGGTTTCCGGTTCATTCTGGAAATAGGTCAGCAGGTCAAAGCGGGTATTGGCATCAGGACGCCAGCTGAACGAAGGCGCGATGGTGTAGCGCTTCTCTTTGTTCATCTCCTGCTGCGCGTCGGCGCTGCGAGCCAGACCCGTCAGGCGATAGCTATATACACCGTCATCATCCAGCGAACCGCCAAAATCGAAGCCCGTTGAGTACAGGTTATCGGTGCCCATCTGGAACTGCACTTCACGCAGTGTTTCCTGCGTCGGGCGCTTGCTCACCAGTGACACCACGCCGCCTGGGTTGCTTTTGCCGTACAGCACGGAAACCGGGCCACGCAGCAGTTCCGCACGCTCAAGGAAGTAAGGATCAATAGCGAACTCGGAGTAGTTATCCCCCTGCAGCTTCAGGCCATCAAGATATTGGTTAGTGTTGGTTTCGCTAAAGCCACGAATTGAAAGCGCATCGATTACGCTTGAGCTGCCGCGGTTACCCGTCAGCACGCCAGCCGTGTAGTTAAACGCACCTTTTACGCTGGTTACAGCGTGCATCGCCATCTCTTCCTGCGTCACCACCGAAACCGACTGTGGGTTTTTCTCAATCGGCGTATCGGTTTTGGTGCCGGTAGCACTGTGTTTCGCGGCAATGGTAGGAGCCGGACCCCATGCGCTTTCCTGCGCGACGGTGTTGCCGCCATTGGCGGTCACCACCACGGTATCTTCTGCCAGCGCCTGTGCGCTGAGCGTACCCAGTGTTAAAGAAATCATTAAAGCGAGCGGACGGCGGGAAGTCGCAGCACGGGCAGAACAAGGATTTGAAATTCGCGTATTCATAAAAGGATCTCTCGAAAAGAAAACGACGCAGGTGAATACAAACGAGAATGATTATTAGACGCACGGATTTTAGGCGAAGTTTGGCGAGATCCGCAAGATGTAATGCCTGATGGCGGTGCGTTTGCGACCAGATCGTGCATGTCCATGATCGCGATTAACAAATCACAGGCACGAAAAAGGGCGCCGAAGCGCCCTGTGTTTTCTGCAGCTAACTATTTGCTGCCAAACATATCCTTAATCCAGCCTGCTACGCCGTCAGCATCTTTCTGCTCACCCTGCTGCTGCTGAGGTGACTGCTGCTGAGGTTGCGACTCTTGCTGCTGTTGGATCTGCTGCTGTTGCTGGATCTGTTGCTGCTGTTGCTGGCACAGCGCGTTAGGATCCAACGTCCACACCGGCAGTGAACGCCAGGTGCTGCTACCAGAACCACACACGAAGTTACCGGCAGAGTCGACGTTCATCTGCGTGATATCTTCTGGCGGTGTCAGCACCAGCGGCATCGGCGCCTGGTTGTCGAGATAACGGCGATAAATCTGCATCGCACCGCTCGCACCGTACAGCTTCGACGTCTGGTTGTTGTCGCGGCCAACCCAGGTGATCGCGACCTCTTTGCCATCAATACCCGCAAACCAGCTATCGATCAGATCATTGGTGGTACCGGTTTTACCCGCCAGATGGGCATTCGGGTAACGCGCGCCCAGCGCACGGGCGGTGCCGTGATCGGCAACTTGCTGCATGGTGTACAAGGTCATATAAGCAGCCTGCGCCGGTTCAACGCGTTGCGCCTGCGGGAAGCTCTGGTACAACACCGTGCCATCTTCAGCAATCACCGAACGTACCGCCGACAGGTCGGCGCGGTTACCGCCGCTGGCGATCGACTGGAACGCCTGTGCCGCTTCGATCGGTGTCAGGTTAAGTGCTCCCAGTAACATCGCTGGCACCGGATTCAGCTGATCTTTCGGCACGCCCAGCTTCGTCCAGGTATCCACCACCGAAGGCAGACCCAATGTCATCCCCAGATTTACGGTAGGTACGTTCATGGAGTTGGTTAAGGCATCCACCAGCATCACTTTGCCGCTGAAACGCTTGTCGTCGTTCATCGGTTTCCAGATGGAACCGTTCGGCTGTTTCAGCGCAATCGGCTCATCCGCCAGCCAGGTGTTCAGCCGATAGGTATTCGGCTGGCTCAATGCGGTGAGATAGGTCGCCGGTTTAGCCAGTGAACCGATAGAACGACGCGCCTGCAGCGCACGGTTATAGCCCGCGAACTGCGGATCGGCACCGCCCACCATGGCACGCACTTCACCACTGAAGCGATCCACCACCACCATCGCGGTTTCCAGATCCTTCAAGCCACGCTGTTTTTTCAGCGCCGGGATGCCATCTTCGACCGCTTTTTCCGCCGCATCCTGAGAGATAGGATCGAGCGTGGTGAAGATCTTCACGCCAGACAGATCTTTAATCTTGTCGCCCAGTTTGGCCTGCAACTCGTTACGTACCATCTGCATAAAGGCAGGCTGCGGCGTGATCACGCCCCCTTTCGGCTGCACACCCAGCGGACGCGCCGAGAGCATATCGTACAGCTCCTGATCGATGACGTTCTGC
The DNA here is from genome assembly GCF_009829935.1 of Pantoea sp. Seng. Classification (NCBI taxonomy): domain Bacteria; kingdom Pseudomonadati; phylum Pseudomonadota; class Gammaproteobacteria; order Enterobacterales; family Erwiniaceae; genus Pantoea; species Pantoea sp. Seng. The sequence continues at coordinate 55,885 of NZ_SZZV01000009.1, forward strand.
TGTTGCAGCAAACGCAGCACCAGGTTGCGGCGCTCGAGGGCCAGTTTCGGGTTGCGCCACGGGTTATACAGCGAAGCACCTTTCACCATACCGACCAGCATCGCCTGCTGATCGAGGCTCAGCTCATCGACGGGACGACCGAAGTAATACAAACTCGCCAGCGGGAAGCCACGGATCTGATCGTTGCCCGCCTGACCGAGGTAAACCTCGTTGAGGTACAGCTCAAGGATGCGATCTTTGCTGTAACGCGCATCCATGATCACTGCCATGTAAGCTTCACGCGCTTTGCGCCACAGTGAACGCTCGTTGGTCAGGAACAGGTTTTTCACCAGCTGCTGCGTCAAGGTACTGCCGCCCTGTACCGCTTTACCTGCCGTGATATTGGCAAGGAATGCACGGCCAATCGAATACGGGCTAATACCATCATGCTCATAGAAGTGACGGTCTTCGGTCGCGATCAGCGTACTGACCAGCAGATCCGGGAAGCCCGCACGCGGCACGAACAGACGCTGCTCACCGTTCGGCGATTGCAGCATGGTGATCAAACGTGGATCAAGGCGGAAGAAGCCAAAATCACGTCCGGTATCGAGGTTTTTAATCTCGCTCAGTTCGTTGTTGCTGAACGTCAGACGGGCGTTGATCTGCCCCTCTTTGCTGTCCGGGAAGTCAAACGGACGACGCAGCAGATCGATGGTGTTGCCTTTGACGCTAAATTCGCCCGGACGGGTAATGCGCGACACTTCGCGATACTGCGTGCCTTCCAGCAGCGCAATCATCTCTTTTTTGTCGTACGACATCCCCGGCTCAAGGCTCACCATGCGGCCGTAGACAGCAGCAGGCAACTGCCACACTTTACCGTCGATGCGGCTGCGGATTTCAGAGTCGAGATAGATGCCCCAGGCCACCATCACGACCACAAAGACCAGGAAAAGCTTAATTAACCAGCCTAACCAACGACGTTTGCCGCGTGGCGGACGTTTTCCTTTCCCTTTACCTTTTGGTGGCACCGGTGTGCTCTCCTCATCGTCTTCGTCAAAATCGTCCTGATCGATATCATCATCAAGCTCCCTGCGGCGACCCCGGCGCGCAGTGCTGCGCGGCGGCTTTGGCGCTTTTCCTTTACGCCCAATAGGTTCGCGATCGTTCCCAGACATGCTTTTATTCTCCAGGCATAGCTACGGCTACGGCCGTTACTCTAACTGCTTTCTCGTGCTGCGCATGGCAGAACCCTCTGAATTCGATCCACAGAGTGTCACGATGAAAATTTCTTGGTGCGCCTTGTCGGTAAGGCGTTTGCCGGATCGTCGGGCCAGGGATGTTTGGGATAGCGCCCTTTCATCTCTTTCTGCACTTCAGGATAGGCTCCGCGCCAGAACGCAGCGAGATCACGGGTGATCTGCAACGGACGCTGCGCCGGTGAGAGCAACTCCAGCACCAGCGGAATGCGGCCTTCGGCCACCGCGGGATTTTGCGCTTCCCCAAACATCTCCTGCATACGCACTGCCAACGCCGGAGGCTTTTCAGCATCGTAACGAATAGGCAGGCGACTTCCGGTCGGCACAGTGTAATGAGTTGGCAGCACAGTATCCAGCCGCTGACGTTGTGACCATGTCAGCAAATGTAATAATGCGCTGACAAGATTGACGGCCTGCAGGCTCTTGAGATCGCGCACGGAACCCATCTCGGGTAACAGCCAACGCTCCAGCGAGTCGAGCAGGCTCTCATCGTCCAATGGCGGCCACGCCTCTTCCGGCAGCCACTCGGCGGCACAATGCAAACGCAAACGCAGCTGTTCCGCTTCGGGGGTCCAGCCGAGTACCGAGAGCCCTTTTTCGCGGATCCAGCGCAACATCGCCGGGTGTAAAATCTCCGGTTCCGGTCGCGCCTGCGGCTGTGCTTTTAGGACCAGCGCACCCACGAGTTCCCGTTTCCAGGCGCGCAATGTCCCTTTCTCCTCATCCCATTCCACATCAATGCGCTGCGACACCAGTTCAGGACATTGCTGGCGTAACGCACTTATCTCTACCGGCAGCGCCAGTAACATGCGGGCTTCGGCGGCACTGGCGCCCTGTAACAGGGTCGGCGCGATTAACCACTCATAGCGGCTCAGGCCATCCTGTTCATCCAGCATGGCGCCAATACCGTTAGCCAGCTGATAGCGTGCGCTTTCGCCTCGTCGCTGCGCCAGACGATCGGCAAAGCCTGCCACCAATAATGCGGGGAAAAGATCGGGATTGACGCGGCCATCGCTGGCATTCAACCGTTGCTGCCACTGACGCGCGCGCCTTTGCCAATGCGGCTGTGGTCGATTAAGGGCGTCGCGCAAATCTGCACTACCGTTGCGCGGTGGATCTTCAAGTATCGCCACCAGCAGAGCGGCACTGGCGATGGCATCCTGACTTTGTGCCGCACACAGAATCGCCGTCAAACGTGGATCGCTGCCAAGCGTCGCCATTTTACGGCCGCGCGCGTTAAGCCTGCCGTTTTCTAATGCGCCTAAGCGCGTTAGCAAAGCCTGTGCCGCTCGCAAGCTGAGTTGCGGTGGCGCGTCCAGCCAGCAGAGCTGTGACGCATCCTGGCAACCCCATTGCAGCAAATCGATCTGCAGCGCAGCCAAATCGCTATTGAGGATTTCGGGTTCACTTTGCGCCGCTGCACGCATCGCCTGCTCCTGCGGCAGCAAATGCAGGCAAATACCGGGTTCAAGACGCCCGGCTCGCCCGGCTCGCTGGGTCATGGAAGCCTGGCTGATGCGTTGCGTTTGCAGGCGCGTGACGCCGCTACGCACATCAAACTGTGCCGAACGCTCCAGCCCGCTATCCACCACTAAGCGGATACCTTCAATAGTGAGACTGGTTTCGGCAATGTTTGTGGCGAGCACCACTTTGCGGCGACCGGCAGGCGCAGGCAGAATCGCTCGACGCTGCGCATCCAATGACAGCGCACCATATAAAGGAGAGAGAGCCACGTCTTCATCGACGCGGGATTCCAGCTCGCGCTTTACGTGCTCAATTTCTGCCACGCCCGGCAGGAACAGCAGCAGCGAGCCCGACTCCTCACGCAGCAACTGCGCCACTTCTCGCGCCACCGCTTCGTCAAAACGTTGCTGCGGGTTGAGTGAGGCATAACGGCGTATCACCGGAAAGCTGCGTCCTTCAGAAACAATAAAAGGCGCAGCAGGCAGTAGCTGGCGCAGCCTCTCGTTATCCAGCGTTGCGGACATCAGCAGAATTTTCAGGTCATCGCGCAGCCCTTGTTGCACATCCAGCAGCAGCGCCAGCGCCAAATCAGCCTGTAGGCTGCGCTCATGAAACTCATCGAGGATCACCAGCGACACACCTTCGAGCATCGGATCGCGCTGCAACATGCGCGTCAGAATGCCTTCGGTCACCACTTCCAGTCGCGTATGGGGGCCGCAGCAGTTTTCACCGCGCATGCGATAACCCACGGTGCCACCGGGCTGTTCCCCCAACTGATCCGCCAGGCGCTGCGCCACATTTCGCGCCGCCAGACGACGCGGCTCAAGCATAATGATGCGCCCCGGCAGCACCGACTGCTGTAGCAGTTGCAGCGGCAGCCAGGTCGATTTTCCCGCGCCGGTGGGTGCCGCCAGTAAAACTTGTGATGACTGAGACAATGCATCGAGCAATGCAGGCAGCACCTCACTTACCGGTAATTCACTCACACTTAACTCCCACTCTGCCTGTGCTAACATGGCGCGCATTGTAGCACTCAACGGCCACGTCACCATGTCGATACAACGTCTGTTTTTTGCCCTCGAACTGCCCGCGCCACTCCAGCAACAGCTGGTACAGTGGCGCGCAGATCACTTTGCAGAAGGGGCAGGAAAACCGGTGGCCGCCGCCAATCTGCATCTGACGCTGGCGTTTCTGGGGGATGTCAGTGCCGAGACCTCGCAGCAGTTACAGCAGTTAGCTTCGCGCATTGTTCAGCCCGGTTTTAGCCTGGATTTGGATGATGCGGGACACTGGCCGCGCCCCGGTGTCGTGTGGCTTGGCTGCCAACGTGCGCCACGCGGCTTGTTGCAGTTAGCGAGCCTGCTGCGTGCTCAGGCGGCACGCCATGGCTGCGCCCAGAGTGCACAGCCTTTTCACCCGCATATCACTTTGTTGCGCCACGCCACGCAAAAAGTGGCCTTACCCCCGCGCGGCTTTCACTGGCAGTACGATGTCAGTGACTTTGCGCTGTTCTCATCGACCTTTAGCCAGGGACGCACCCGCTATCGGCGGCTGGCGCGCTGGCCATTGCCCTCGTCGTCAGGAGCCTGAATGCAGTTTGATCCACCGTTAAAACCCGCTCGTCTTATCGCGCGCTATAAGCGCTTTCTTGCCGATGTCGTGACGCCAGAGGGGGAGACACTGACCATTCACTGCGCCAATACCGGCGCGATGACCGGCTGCGCCACACCGGGCGATACCGTGTGGTACTCCACCTCAGACAGCATCACGCGCAAGTATCCGCACAGCTGGGAACTGACCGAGACACAACAAGGCCACTGGATCTGCGTGAACACCCTCAGAGCCAATCAACTGGTACGTGAAGCCTTAACCCTTGACGCCATTCCAGAATTGTCCGCTTACAGCCACTGCCAACCTGAAGTGAAATACGGTACGGAAAAAAGCCGAATTGACTTCCTGCTGCAAGCGGAGGGCAGATCAAACTGCTATATTGAAGTCAAGTCCGTCACCCTTTTACAGCAGGGTAAAGGCTTTTTTCCGGATGCGGTGACGGCTCGAGGACAGAAGCATCTGCGCGAACTCAGTGCTATCGCGGCAGAGGGTCATCGAGCTGTTTTGTTGTTCGCCGTTCTGCATACGGGGATTGAGGACGTCTCCCCGGCGCGCCATATCGACGCACACTACGCAGAACTACTGGGACAGGCTCAACGCTGTGGAGTGGAAGTGTTGGCGTATCAGGCTCAGATTTCACCTGCTCAAATGTTACTCACTCAGCCCGTCGCCGTGACGATTAACGTAGAGTTGTAATATTTATAGCAATTTGCTGTGATAGGAATGTTCTGGGCGGTGCGCTAAATACGCTGTTCCTCACAGGCTTGTCAAGGTGCGAATATGAATAATTGCCAACCTTGACTGCTTCTGCTATTTATAGCGGCCTGTTTTTTCCCTGATGGGAATCGATATACCCCTTAATAATTCGCGTTGCTGGCAGTCGGTGGTCAATTTAGCCAATGCACATGCAACCTGAAGTATGACGGGAAGGGCGTGTTATCCAGGAGAAACAACATGCAAGAAGGGCAAAACCGTAAAACATCGTCCCTGAGTATCCTCGCCATCGCTGGTGTGGAGCCGTATCAGGTGAAACCGGGCGAAGAGTATATGAACGACGCCCAACTGAGCCATTTCCGCAAGATTCTGGAAGCCTGGCGCAACCAACTTCGGGATGAAGTAGACCGCACTGTGTCGCATATGCAGGACGAAGCTGCGAACTTCCCGGATCCGGTAGACCGTGCCGCACAGGAAGAAGAGTTCAGCCTGGAATTACGTAACCGCGATCGTGAGCGTAAACTGATCAAAAAGATCGAAAAAACGCTGAAGAAAGTGGATGACGACGATTTCGGCTACTGTGATTCTTGTGGTGTAGAAATTGGTATTCGTCGCCTCGAAGCGCGTCCGACTGCCGATCTTTGCATCGACTGCAAAACGCTGGCTGAAATCCGCGAGAAGCAGATGGCAGGCTAATGGCCGTGAGCAGACTGTCGCCGCACTGCCGGGAAAACCACTGTTTTCCCGACGTGCGGTGCACCTCAAAATGAACTCTTCAACCTCTTCCTGCGTCGGGCGTTTCGCTCCCTCTCCTTCTGGTGATCTGCATTTTGGTTCGCTGATAGCCGCGTTAGGCAGCTACCTGAGCGCGCGTGCGCAACAAGGCCGTTGGCTGGTGCGTATTGAAGATATCGATCCGCCGCGAGAAGTGGCTGGCGCAGCGACACGCATCCTGAAACAGCTGGAGCATTATGGCCTGCAGTGGGATGGCGACGTGTTGTGGCAGTCGCATCGTCATGATGCCTACCGGGAAGCGCTGAGCTGGCTGCAACAGCACCGTCAAAGCTACTTTTGTACCTGCACGCGCAGCCGTATTCAGCAGCTTGGGGGGTTCTACGACGGTCACTGTCGGGAATTACATCTCCCCGCAGAGAACGCAGCGCTGCGCCTGCGTCAGCATGCGCCGGTTTATGGCTTTGACGATCGCCTGCGCGGCCATTTAGCGGCAGAGCGCTCGCTGGCGGAAGAAGATTTTATTATCCATCGCCGGGATGGTTTGTTTGCTTATAACCTGGCGGTAGTAGTAGATGACCATTTTCAGGGTGTGACGGAAATCGTACGCGGGGCAGATTTGATTGAACCCACGGTGCGTCAAATCGCGCTCTACCAGCAGTTCGGCTGGCCGGTGCCTGCGTATCTGCACCTGCCGCTGGCCATCAATGACGATGGCAATAAGCTCTCTACACAGAATCATGCGCCCGCTCTACCTGATGGGGATGCGCGCCCATTGCTGATATGCGCGTTGCACTTGCTGGGGCAATCGGTTTTGGAGAGTTGGCAAGATGCCACAGTGGAGCAACTGCTCGATAACGCGGTGGCACAGTGGAGTATCCAACTGATCCCACAACAGAACGCGCGAATCACGGATGAGGCGACATCGCCATTCCTAAATGGTTCGCAACAGGCTATGATTAGCCGCTGATTTATTAACACCCTTTTATCACTGTCGAGGTGTCCCATTTTTACCCGAGTCGCAAATTTTTGCCGGAGAGTCCTCAAGCGTGACGAGGAGGCGCCTGAAGAGGTGGAAACTGAAAGTCTGATGACCGTCATTCCCCGTGAAAGCCATAACATCTCACGCAAAGATATCAGCGAAAATGCCCTTAAAGTGCTGTATCGCCTGAATAAAGCCGGTTTCGAAGCTTACCTGGTAGGCGGCGGCGTGCGCGATTTGCTGCTGGGTAAGAAGCCAAAAGACTTTGATATCACCACCAACGCCACGCCTGAGCAGATGCGCAAATTGTTCCGCAACTGCCGTCTCGTCGGTCGTCGTTTCCGTCTGGCACATGTGATGTTCGGTCCTGAAGTGATCGAAGTCGCGACTTTCCGTGGCCATCACCAGGAAGAAGCTGAAGACGATCGCAACAACTCCCAGCGCGGCCAGAACGGCATGCTGCTGCGTGATAACATTTTTGGCAGCATCGAAGATGATGCCCAGCGCCGCGATCTCACCATCAACAGCCTGTATTACAGCGTGGCGGATTTCTCCGTACGTGATTACGTCGGCGGTTTGCAGGATCTGGAAGACGGCGTGATCCGTTTGATTGGCGATCCGGAAACCCGTTATCGCGAAGATCCGGTACGTATGCTGCGCGTGGTGCGTTTTGCCGCCAAGCTGGAGATGCGCATTGCCGCGGAAACTGCCGAGCCGATTCCGCGCCTGGCCACGCTGCTGAATGACATTCCGCCTGCGCGTCTGTTTGAAGAATCCCTTAAATTGCTGCAAGCCGGTTACGGATTCCGTACCTATCAGATGATGCGTGAGTACCATCTGTTCCAGCCGCTGTTCCCTACCCTGACGCGTGGCTTCACCGCCGAAAGCGACAGTCTGATGGAGAAAATGCTGGCTCAGGTGCTGAAAAACACCGACAACCGCATTCAGAACGATATGCGCGTCAATCCGGCCTTCCTGTTTGCCGCGATGTTCTGGTATCCGCAGCTGGAATCGGCCCAACGCATTGCGCAGGAAAGCGGACTGACCTATTACGACGCCTTTGCGCTGTCGATGAACGAAACGCTGGATGAAGCCTGCCGTGCGCTGGCGATTCCTAAGCGTATCACCACCCTGATTCGCGATATCTGGCAGCTGCAGTTGCGCATGTCACGTCGTCATGGCAAACGCGCATGGAAGCTGATGGAGCATCCTAAATTCCGTGCCGCTTATGATCTGCTGGCGCTGCGAGCCGATGTGGAACACAACCGCGAACTGCAAAGCCTGACCCATTGGTGGGGCGAGTTCCAGGCTGCGGCGCCGGTCGAGCAGAAAACCATGATGAACACGCTGGGCGATGATCCGGTGGCACCGCGTCGCAAACCACGTCGTCCGCGCCGTCGTCCAACCGGCCCGCGCCGCGATACCAATAGCGCATCATGATTCGTGTTTACCTCGCCTTAGGCAGTAATCTGGCCGACCCGCTGCATCAGGTTGATGCAGCGCTGGCCGCGATTGATGCGATACCGCACACCTCGCGCGTCGTCACCTCTTCGCTGTATCGCACGCCACCGTACGGCCCGCCAGACCAGCCCGATTACCTGAATGCGGTGGTCGCGCTGGACACCACGCTGGAAGCTGAAGCGCTGCTCGATCATACGCAACGTATCGAGCTGGAACACGGACGAGTGCGCAAAGCGGAGCGCTGGGGTCCGCGCACCCTCGATATCGACATCATGCTGTTTGGCCAGCAGATGATTCACACCCCACGTCTCACCGTGCCACACTACGACATGCACAACCGTGCGTTTATGCTGGTACCGCTGCTGGAAATCGCGCCTGGCCTGCGCTTGCCCAACGGTCAGCCACTGACCGGCATCCTCGCCACGCTGGATCGCAGCACCATCCGCTTGTGGTCTGAGTAGGCGGCAATAATCGCACTACGGTCGTATCGCCTTTTCAATCAATCCAGTACACTGCGCGCATCAGAAAACTCTGGAGTGTGCGATGAAACCGACAACCATCTCCCATTTACGCCAGCTCAAAGCCAGTGGCCGCAAATTTGCCACCCTGACGGCCTACGACTTTAGCTTTGCCCGCCTGTTTGCCGATGAAGGCATTCAGGTGATGCTGATTGGCGACTCCCTTGGCATGACCGTGCAAGGCCATGAATCCACATTACCTGTCACCGTGGCGGATATCGCTTATCACACCGCGTCCGTGCGCCGAGGCGCGCCGAATGCGTTGGTGATGGCCGACCTGCCGTTCATGAGTTACGCCACACCGCAGCAAACCTTCGATAACGCCGCTCAACTGATGCGTGCCGGTGCCAACATGGTGAAGCTGGAAGGCGGTGAATGGCTGGCAGACACCGTGCGTATGCTTACCGAGCGCGCCGTGCCGGTCTGTGGTCATCTAGGCCTGACGCCACAGTCTGTGAACATCTTTGGTGGCTACAAGGTGCAGGGCCGTGATGAAGCGGGCGCGGAGCGTTTGCTGGCCGATGCACTGGCGCTGGAAGCCGCCGGAGCACAGTTGATGGTGCTGGAGTGCGTGCCGGTGTCGCTGGCAGAGCGCATCACTAAAGCGTTAAACATTCCGGTGATTGGCATTGGTGCGGGTAACGTCACCGATGGACAGATTCTGGTGATGCACGATGCCTTTGGCATTACCGGCGGTCATATTCCTAAATTTGCCAAAAATTTCCTCGCGGAAACCGGCGACATTCGCGCGGCAATTCGCCAGTATATTGCCGACGTTGAGGCGGGCATCTACCCTGCCGCCGAACACAGTTTCCAGTAAATCAGGAGAGTTGCAGTGCTGATTATTGAATCGCTGCCGATGCTGCGACGAGAAATTCGTCGCTGGCGGCAGGAAGGCAAACGTATCGCGCTGGTACCCACCATGGGCAACCTGCATGACGGCCACCTGACGTTGGTAGATGAAGCGCGCGAGCGGGCCGATATCGTGGTGGTCTCGATCTTCGTCAACCCGATGCAGTTTGAACGCGCCGATGACCTGGCGCGTTATCCCCGCACCTTGCAGGACGATTGCGAGAAGCTCAATCGTCACAGTGTCGATTTGGTGTTTGCCCCTGCGCCAGCGGATGTGTATCCCAAAGGGCTGGATAGCCAGACCTTCGTTGAAGTTCCGGGGTTATCGTCTCTGCTGGAAGGTGCCAGTCGTCCCGGTCACTTCCGCGGTGTGTCCACTATTGTGAGCAAACTGTTTAACCTGGTGCAGCCCGATATTGCCTGTTTTGGTGAGAAAGATTTCCAGCAGTTAGCCATTATCCGCAAGATGGTGGCCGACATGGGCTTCGATATCGAGATTGTCGGCGTGCCAACCGTCCGCGCGCAAGATGGTTTGGCGTTGAGCTCACGTAATGGTTATCTCACCAGCGAAGAGCGCGCGATCGCTGCGGGTCTGAGCCAGGTGATGAACAGCATGGCCGAGCGTCTGAACAACGGCGAACGCCATGTTGAAGAGATTATCGAAACGGCCGAGGCCGCATTGCGTGAGAAAGGCTTCCGCCCTGATGGCCTGGCCATTTGCGATGCCGACAATTTGCAGCCGCTGACGGTGGATAGCCAGCGCGCCGTGATTCTGATGGCCGCCTGGTTGGGCAATGCGCGCCTGATCGATAATCAGCAAGTGGATCTGACGGAGTAACCTCCGTCGTTTAATCGCAGCTTAATAAGGTTATCCCGTTATGATTCGTACCGTACTTCAGGGCAAACTGCACCGTGTGAAAGTCACGCAGGCAGATTTGCACTACGAAGGTTCCTGCGCCATCGACCAGGATTTTCTTGATGCATCCGGCATTCTGCAATACGAAGCCATCGACATTTATAACGTCACCAACGGTCAGCGTTTCTCCACCTACGCGATTGCCGCTGAGCGTGGCTCGAAGATCATCTCCGTCAATGGTGCCGCCGCCCGTTGTGCCTGTGAAGGTGACATCATGATCATCTGCTCTTATGTGCAGGTGGAAGATGAAGTCGCCCGCAGCTGGCAGCCCAAAGTCGCTTATTTCGAAGGCGACAACGAGATGAAACGCATCGCTAAAGCGTTGCCGGTTCAGGTGGCTTGATACAACGAGGGCGGCCATTCGGCCGCCCCCGTAAAACTTAAGTCCGCAATCCGCGACCGCGCTGAATCAACGCATACACCAGTACGTAAAACACCACAATAAAGGCAATCAGCACTGACAGGGTAAACACCAGCGGCACATCATTGATGCCGAGGAAACCGTAGCGGAATCCACTGATCATATATACCACCGGGTTCAGTTTCGACACCGCCTGCCAGAACGGCGGCAGCAGCGTCAGCGAATAGAACACCCCCCCCAAATAGGTTAACGGTGTCAGCACGAAGGTGGGGATCAAGCTGATATCGTCAAAGGTACGCGCAAACACCGCATTCAGCAGGCCAGCCAGCGAGAACAGAATCGCAGTCAGCAGCAGCGTCAGGGCCACCATTGACCACGAGTGCACGTGGAACGGCACAAAGAACAGCGAAATCGCCGTCACCAGAATACCGACGCACACGCCACGCGCCACGCCGCCGCCAACATAACCAGCGATGATAATGTGCGTGGGCACCGGCGCCACCAGCAGCTCTTCAATATTGCGCTGGAATTTGGCGCTGAAGAATGAAGAGGCCACGTTGGCGTAAGCGTTGGTAATCACCGCCATCATGATCAGACCCGGCACGATGAACTGCATATAGCTGAAGCCATGCATATCGCCGATGCGGGAACCAATCAGATTACCGAAGATGATGAAATAGAGCGTCATGGTGATCACCGGTGGCACCAGCGTCTGAATCCAGATGCGGGCAAAACGGTTGATCTCCTTGGCCCAGATACTCTTGAGCGCCACCCAGTATAAATGTGTCATGCTTTCACTCCTTTACCCTGGGTCAGGCTGACGAACAGCTCTTCAAGGCGGTTCGCTTTGTTACGCATACTCAGCACCTGCACGCCCTGCGCACTCAGCTGGCTGAACACGCTGTTGAGCCCCTGCTCACGCATCACTTCCACTTCCAGCGTAGAGGTATCCACCAGGCGATACTGGAAGCCTTCCAGCTGCGGCAGCGGACTACGCGGCGCCAGATCGAGGATGAAGGTTTCCGATTGCAGCTTTGACAGCAGGCCTTTCATCGAGGTGTTTTCCACCAGCTCACCGCTCTGAATAATGCCGATATTGCGGCACAGCATTTCTGCTTCTTCCAGGTAGTGCGTGGTGAGAATAATGGTGGTGCCTTTGATGTTGAGATCTTTCAGGAAGGTCCACATTGAACGACGCAGTTCGATATCGACACCTGCGGTCGGTTCATCCAGAATCAGCAGTTTTGGCTCGTGCATCAGCGCACGTGCGATCATCAAACGGCGTTTCATCCCGCCCGACAGCATGCGTGCACGCTCGTTGCGTTTGCCCCACAGATCGAGTTGGTTAAGGTATTTTTCCGCGCGCTTGTTAGCTTCAGAACGCTCCACGCCGTAGTAACCCGCCTGATTCACCACAATCTGCATCACGGTTTCAAACGGGTTAAAGTTGAACTCCTGCGGAACCAGACCCAGCTGGCGTTTCGCATTGACCACGTCTTTTTCCAGGTCATAGCCAAACACCCGCACGCTGCCGCCGGATTTATTCACCAGCGAACTGATGATGCCGATAGTGGTCGATTTACCCGCGCCGTTTGGCCCGAGCAGTGCGTAAAAATCGCCTGCCTCAACGTTGAGATCAAGCTTCTTCAGCGCCTGAACGCCGCCGGGATAGGTTTTGGTGAGCCCGGAAAGTTCCAGTGCATAAGTCATTGCGAATCCATACCCTGTTGTAGTGACATCAAAGCCCTATGAAATGATAGTGCGCTCACGCCGAGCATGCGGGGTTATTCAGAGATAACGAGTGAAAAATCAAAGATGAAGCGCTGAGCGATAACCCGCGACACTTTACCACTCTGCATGCGGTAGGGGAACGCAAGCGCAGCCCGTCAGTCATTGACTCGCGGGCTGCGCATCTTATCGCAGGCTGGCGGGATTAGCCTTGGAAGATTGTGCGGTTATTCACCGGTCGGGATAACTTTGCCAATATACGGCAGATGACGATAGCGCTGCGCGTAGTCGATACCAAAGCCGACCACGAACTCGTCAGGAATGGTGAAACCAACGTATTCCACGGTCACTTCCACTTCGCGACGCTCTGGTTTATCCAGCAGCGTGCAGATGGCCAGTGACTTTGGCTCGCGCAGGCGCAGGATCTCGCGCACTTTGCTCAGCGTGTTGCCAGAATCGATGATGTCTTCCACGATCAGCACGTCTTTGCCGCGAATGTCCTCATCCAGATCTTTCAGGATTTTCACGTCGCGGGTCGATGACATGCCGCTGCCGTAGCTGGAGGCGGTCATAAAGTCGACTTCATGCGGGACATCGATGGCACGGCAGAGATCGGCCATAAACATAAAGGAGCCACGCAGCAGACCCACCAACACCATTTCGCTGCCGCTGCTACGGTAGTGTTCGCTAATCTGCTTGCCCAGTTCGGCAATACGGGTTGCAATCTCCTGCTCAGAGATCATCACGTCGACGGTGTGTTTCATTGCATTCGCCTGGTTAAGGTTTTCAGAAAGCCACGAAGTCTATCATAGTCGAACCAACCTCTAACACCGCGCACAGAACGCAAACGATACCGTGGCAAAATTTATTGCGCTGGCCTTAACTACAGAAAACCCACCCGCACTCTCACCGGTATTCTCTGGAGATCCTATGGCCGCTTCATCCAGTAAAAAAACACAGATTGGCACCCACGATCTGCATCCGGAAACGCAGATGCTTAATTACGGTTACGATCCGCGGCTATCGGAGGGCGCAGTCAAACCTCCTGTATTCCTGACTTCGACCTTTGTGTTCAACAGCGCCGAAGAGGGACAGGACTTTTTTGATTTCGTTGCCGGACGTAAGCAGCCACCGGAGGGCAAGAGCGGTGGGCTGGTATACTCACGCTTTAACCATCCCAATAGCGAGATTGTGGAAGATCGGTTGGCCATCTATGAACAGGCAGAAAGTGCCGCGCTGTTCTCCTCCGGAATGTCGGCCATTGCCACCACGCTGCTGGCGTTTGCGCGGCCAGGTGAAGTGATTTTGCATTCGCAGCCGCTGTACGGCGGCACTGAAACGTTGCTAAGCAAAACGCTGCACGATTTAGAGATTAAAGCCGTCGGCTTCAGCGATGGCACCGATGAAGACAAAGTGTATGAAGCAGCCAAACTGGCGTGGCAGCGCGGTCGTGTGGCGCTGATTCTGATTGAGACGCCGGCCAACCCGACCAACAGCCTGGTGGATATTCAGCTGATGAAGCAGGTAGCAGATGTCATCACCCAGCAGCAAGGTTCGCGCCCGATTCTCGCCTGCGATAACACCTTGCTTGGCCCGCTGTTTCAACGCCCTTTGCAGCACGGTGCAGACTTGTCGCTCTACTCGCTCACCAAATATGTCGGCGGCCATTCGGATCTGATTGCCGGTGCGGTGCTGGGCAGCAAAGCGCTGGTGAGCAAGGTGCGATCGCTGCGCAGCGCCATCGGCACCCAACTTGATCCGCACTCCAGCTGGATGATTGGACGATCGCTGGAAACGCTGTCGTTGAGGATGGAGAAAGCCGCCAGCAATGCAGAAAAAGTCGCCGCGTTTTTGCGTGATAACCCGCAGGTAGAAAAATTGCACTGGCTGCCCTATCTCGATGCGGACACCTCTGCGGGTGAAACCTTCCAGCGACAATGCAGCGGCGCAGGTTCCACCTTCTCGTTCGATATCAAAGGCGGCCAGCCAGCAGCATTTCGTTTTCTCAATGCCCTTGCGTTGTTTAAACTGGCCGTGAGCCTGGGCGGTACCGAATCACTCGCCAGCCATCCGGGCAGCACCACCCATTCCGGCGTGCCGCAGGAAGTACGCCAGCGTATTGGCATTACCGATGCCACGGTACGTTTGTCGATTGGTATCGAACATGCTGATGATTTGATTGAGGATATCCGGCTGGCACTGGAAGCGGCTCAGGCCTAATCACTTGCCTGGCACGCTCAGTGCGTGATGGGCGGCGTTGACCATGCATCGAGCAGTTGGATAAGGCTGTCCGATGTCCACGCTCGGGTGCTGCAGTAACCAGGCCACTTGTGCCCTGCCCCTGTAACAGGAAATCAGGCCACTTACGCCCTGATACTGCTGCTGAGCAGTCAATGTCCCGCTTATGCCCGGGCATTGCTAAACAACCCGCAGCGAAGACGTTAAGGCTTCGCTGCGGTGTGGCAGTCACTTAGCCGACGGTGAAGCCCAGCATCATGCCCGTATCTTCATGCTCCAGCAGATGACAATGCGCCATGTAGGCGTTATCGGCATTGGCAACGTAGTTAAACCGCACCAGCACCTCACTGCGCCAGCCGTTCACGCTGACCATGTCTTTCCAGCCCGCGCGATGCGGCGCTGGCGGCTTGCCGTTTTCTGACAGGATGCGGAACTGAGTGCCATGAATGTGGAACGGATGCAGCATGGCATCGCCCTCACCGGAAATGGTCCATTTTTCCAGCTTGCCGAGTTCAGCATTGAACATCGGCTTGGTCATGTTAAACGCCTGACCGTTGATTTTATTGCCGTTGTGGAAATCGTAAGCCGCTGTTTTTGCGTGATCCATCGGCATACTGCCATGGTCCATCTTCATGGCACCGCCGCTCATGTCCATGTTGCCGTGATCCATCTGCATCGCCCCACCCTTCGAGTCCATGTTGCCGTGGTTCATTTTCATCCCGGCCATGGCTTGATGACCGTAACGATCCATCAACGCCTGCATGCCTTGTTGATCCAGCTGCGGATCCATCATCAGTTGTAGCCAGCGGCTTTGCACGCCTTCCACTGATGGCAGCGGCGGCAGATCCACCAGCTTATCCGGCATAGAACCACTTGCCATCACGCGCAGTGGCAGAATTTGCACCAGCGGCAAGGGTTGATCAAAGGGTGCCAGCGTCATGCCCATCTGCGTCACCGGCAGCGTCACCATGTCGAAGGTTTTGCCGTCTGAAGTATCAATCATCACTTCGAAACGCTCGCCAGGCAGCAGCGGCAGGCTATCCACTTTTACCGGCTCGGCCAGCAAACCGCCATCGCTGGCAATCACGTACATTGGGCGCTTATCACTGGTGGCGATATCCAGCGAGCGGGCATTGCAGCCGTTCAACAGACGCAAGCGCAGCCAGCCGCGTGGCACCGCTTGCTGCGGATACTGCACGCCGTTGGTTAACATCATGTCACCAAACCAGCCCACCGCCGCGCGCATGATGTCGAGTTGGTAATCGATTTTTGCGCCGTCTTTGGTCAGCTGTTTATCCTGGAAAATCAGCGGCACATCATCTTCGCCCCACTGCATCGGCAGACGCAATTTGCCGGAATCTTCGTCCTCTAACAACACCAGTCCCGCCAGCCCCTGCGCCACCTGATAGCCGGTTTTGCCATGCTGATGCGGATGGAACCAACAGGTGGCAGCCGGTTGATCGGGCGTAAAGGTCACCTGACGTGAGGCACCGGGCGCAATCAGTGCTTGCGGTCCACCATCAACATCGCCAGGAATTTCCAGACCGTGCCAGTGCAATGTCGTTGCTTCCGCCAGCCGATTATGAATATTCACCGTAACGGCTTTCTCGCGCGGCAACCGCAGCGCCGGGCCGAGCAGACTGCCGTTATAGCCCCACGTCGGGACGGATTTGCCGTTCCATTGGCTGGTGCCACTCATCGCGGTGAGCGTGTACGCTCCGCGTGCATCGGGCTGCAAAATAGAGGGGATCGGTAACAGCGGGCGCGTCGCCGCCATTAACGAACGGCTCCACAAAGGCAGCGCACCTGCCGCGCTGAGTGCGGCGGTCAACTTTAGAAAATGACGACGTTGCATATTCTTATCCTTGTCGTGAATAAGGGCACAGCGTAAACCTTTACCCTGCGGGAGGGTCAAGCCCCTTAACAGAATGCGCCGATAAAAACCGTGGGAATGCCCCATTTGGGCAAATTTAGCGGAATCCCTGCAATAACTGTGCTAACGTCAATAAATTGTCCCTTGTTGAGAATGATTATGACGAAAAGCATCAAGATCCTGCTGCTGGCGGGACTCCTTGGCTTCTCCTCCACCAGTTTTGCCCTGAGCGAATCCGAAGCTGAAGATCTGGCCGATCTGACCGCGGTGTTTGTTTACCTGAAGAACGATTGTGGCTATCAGGATCTGCCCGATGCGCAAATTCGCAAAGCGCTGGTGTTTTTTGCCCAGCAGAACCGCTGGGATCTGGGCAATTACAGCAACTACAACATGAAGTCGCTCGGCGAAGAGAGTTACAAAGATTTGAGCGGTATCGCCATTACCAATGACAAGAAGTGTAAGTCGCTGGCGCGTGACTCGCTGAGTCTGCTCGCTTACGTCAAATAGCCCGCCATCCCGCTCTGCTGCTGAAGATTTGACCGTGCAACCACGGTCATATTTCGCTATGCTTTTTCCCCTAATTTCATGGCGATGACATTCGAGGAGAGCCCCATCATGGCCCAGAATGAAATGTGGTATGAGACGCTTCATGCCGGATTTGGACAGTATTTCACGGTAGATAAACTGCTTTATCGCGACAAAACGGCGCATCAGGATCTGGTGATCTTTGAAAATGCCGCTTTTGGTCGTGTCATGGCGCTGGACGGTGTGGTGCAAACCACCGAGCGCGATGAGTTCATCTACCACGAAATGATGACCCACGTGCCAATCCTGGCGCACGGCAAGGCGAAACGCGTGCTGATCATTGGCGGTGGCGATGGCGCCATGCTGCGCGAGGTCTTACGTCACCAAACGATTGAACAGATCACCATGGTTGAGATCGATGCCGGCGTGGTGAGTTTTTGCAAGACGTATCTGCCCAATCACAGCGCCGGTGCCTACGACGATCCACGGCTGAATCTGGTGATTGATGATGGTGTGAATTTCGTCACCCAGACGCAAGAGAAGTTCGACGTCATTATTTCCGATTGCACCGATCCCATCGGTCCCGGTGAAAGTCTGTTTACCTCTGAATTCTATTCCGGCTGTAAACAGGCGCTAAATCCCGGTGGAATCTTTGTGGCACAGAACGGCGTCTGTTTCCTGCAGCAGGACGAAGCGATCAACAGCCATCGTAAACTCGGCCATTACTTCTCCGACGTCAGCTTTTATCAGGCGGCGATCCCCACCTATTACGGCGGCATCATGACATTTGCCTGGGCAAGCGACAACGAGACGCTACGCCAGTGGGATGCAGTCACCCTGCAATCACGCTTTGACGACGCGGGCCTACGCTGCCGCTACTACAATCCCGCGATTCATGTCGGTAGCTTTGCCTTACCGCAATATCTGCTGAATGCCTTATCGTGTGAGGAGTGACGAAATTGCAAAAGCTGAAACTACACGGCTTCAATAATCTGACGAAGAGCCTGAGTTTTTGTATTTACGATATTTGCTACGCCAACAGCGAAGCGGAGCGTGATGGCTACATCGCCTATATTGATGAGCAGTATAATGCGAATCGCCTCACCGAAATCCTGACTGAGACCTGCTCAATCATTGGTGCCAACGTGCTGAACATCGCGCGACAAGATTATGAACCGCAGGGTGCCAGCGTTACCATTCTGGTCAGCGAAGAGCCGATCAATCCGCAGGATATCGACAAATCTGAGCATCCGGGTCCGCTGCCCAATTCGGTGGTGGCGCATCTGGATAAGAGCCATATTTGCGTGCACACCTATCCAGAAAGCCATCCTGAGGGGGGATTGTGCACCTTCCGCGCTGATATCGAAGTCTCCACCTGTGGGGTGATTTCGCCGCTTAAGGCGCTGAATTATCTGATTCACCAACTGGAATCGGACATCGTTACCATTGATTATCGCGTGCGTGGTTTTACCCGTGATGTGAATGGCTTAAAGCACTTTATCGATCATGAGATCAATTCGATTCAGAACTTTATGTCCGAGG
This sequence comes from Pantoea sp. Seng, assembly GCF_009829935.1. NCBI lineage: Bacteria > Pseudomonadati > Pseudomonadota > Gammaproteobacteria > Enterobacterales > Erwiniaceae > Pantoea > Pantoea sp. Seng. Next base: position 74,637 of record NZ_SZZV01000009.1, read on the forward strand.
ATATGAAGTCGATGTACGACATGGTGGATGTGAACGTCTATCAGGAAAATATCTTTCACACCAAGATGTTACTGAAGGAATTTGACCTGAAATATTACCTGTTCAATACCAGGCCTGAAGAACTCAACCCGCAGGAGCACAAGCGCATCACCAATCTGCTGTGGAAAGAGATGCGTGAAATCTACTACGGCCGCAATATTCCGGCGACGGGATTGAAGCTATCGTAGTGGGCTGCGATTAGCGGTTGCGCATCAATGGGCACCTACGCAAGCAAATGTCGGTGCAGGGCTAGCATTGGGTTAACCCTTTGCTGAAGGGTCGCCTTTGATGGCGACCTTGTTACATCAGGCTGTCAGCTGCAAACCAATGCCACGCTCACGCAACGCGCGACAAACTGCGTCGTCGAGACGCGCATCCGTCACCACATCGGTCAAACTATCAATTGGTGCGGCGCAGTATAGCGACCAGGAACCGTACTTACTGCTGTCAGCCAGCAGAATGCGGCGGCGTGCATTCGCCAGCAGATCCATCTTCAGACCGGCTTTATCTTCCGTCGGCGTCGTAATCCCGCGTTCGATACTCCACGAGTTACAGCTAACGAACGCGATATCCGGATTGATGCTGCGCAGCAGGCGTCGGCCATGCTCCCCAATACAAGACTGACTGGAGTCATCAATACGGCCACCAATAATGGTGGTTTCAATCTGCTTGAATTCAGACAGGAACAGCGCGATATGCAGGTCGGCGGTGATCACTCGCAGTTGCAGATGCGTGAGCTGGCGCGCCAGTTCCAGCATGGTGGTACCGGCATCCAGCACCACGGAGTCGCCCGACTGCACATAACTGGCGGCAAACTGCGCGATGGCCTGCTTCTCTGCCAGATTACGCTGCATTTTTTCCAGCGTGGTCGGCTGCGCAGGAATAAAACGATTGAGCGTCACTCCGCCATGGCTGCGGCTAATGACGCCTTCCTTGTCGAGCTTGATCAGATCGCGGCGGATCGTCGCCGGTGAAGCCGAGATCGCACTCACCAGCTGTTCTACAGTGACCAGATTATGACTTTTCAGGTAGTCCATAATCTGGTCGAGACGGCTTTGTCCCTTCATATTTCCCTATGCTAGCTGCATCGCGAGTTTAATGGAGATCGCCATGCTCGCAGAGTTCGCTTTACCTGTCCAGGCGATATCAAACGCCGTGCCGTGGTCCGCGGAAGTACGGATAAACGGCAGGCCAGCGGTGATATTGACGCCATCATAAAAACCTAACAATTTCAGAGGGATGTGCCCCTGATCGTGATACATCGCCACCACCATATCGTACTGACCTTGCTGACACTGCAGGAACACGGTATCCGGCGGGCACGGGCCATAAACATCAATGCCCTGCTCTTTCATCACTTTGATTGCCGGTGCTACGGTGGTGATCTCTTCGTCACCAAACAGGCCATTTTCGCCCGCATGCGGATTCACCCCAGCTACGGCAATGCGCGGCTTGTCGAAACCGACGCGGCGCAGGAAAGTATCCGCCATGCCAATTACCGTCTGGATGCGATCGCCATTCAGGGTATCCAGGAACTTACGCAGCGCGATATGCGTCGTGACGTGGATCACCTTCAGATGATCGGTGTACAGCACCATGGCGTAGTTTTTGGTGTTAGTCAGCTGCGCCAGCAGTTCGGTATGCCCCGGATAAATATGCCCGGCTGAGTGCAGTGCTTCTTTATTGAGTGGAGCTGTCGCGATTGCGTGCACTTCCCCGGCCAGTGCCAGTTCGGTGGCGCGTTTCACACAACGCCAGGCCAAATCACCGGCTTCTTTCTGCACCACACCCGGTTTTAATGCCTCTGGATTGGCCAGCGGTTCATCGATCACGTTGATGATGCCCGGTGCGAAATGCGCGTCTTTGACGTTATCCAGTACGCGTAATTCTGCCTGCGGCGTAATGTTCAATCCCATCACCCGACGCAGCGTGCTGGCACAGCCGACCACCACTGCCGGGATCCCCGCCAGGTCACCTTCCGCTAACGCTTTAATGATGATCTCCGGGCTGATGCCCGCCGGATCGCCCATGGTCACCGCAATAATTTTATTCACTCGACTTCTCCTCAATGAAACGGATGGCTTCTACCAGGGTGTTTTCGTCACCAAAGCCACCCGCTTTGGTCATCACCGGCAGGTGTAATTCGCTATTTAGCAGAACCCCGTGCGGCACACAGCCCGCCACCAGGCCCTGAATCTGAAAACCACTGGCGCCGAGCGCTTGTGCGACGGCAATTGCCACGTCGCCGCCCGAAAGATACAACCCGGCAGGCAAGGCCTGGCGGCAAACGTTGTGGGTCAATTGGGCGAGAAAGTGGCAGAAGCGTTCTCCCAGCTCCTGGCGTGACACCTGATGTTGCTGACACAGCTGTTCAATCTCATGGCGTTGCTCTGCATGCTGTGTGGTGCGCACTACGCAGTGTGCGCCGTCGCGTAAAGCCTGTTGCATCGCCTGCTGCCACTCGACAGCCTGCGGCCACGCGGGCTGAGCAAACAACTGACGGATATCAATATCGATAATGCGAATGTCACGTTGGGTCGCGAGGCGGGCGATTTGCTGCTGCGCGATGGCGCTCATCGAACCCACCACGGCCAGCACCGGCCTGGCTGGACGCGTCGCCAGATATTCGCCCAATGCATCACCTAATCCGGAAGCGCCTGCGAGTAAGGGTCGTGCGGGTAAACTCGCCGCCGCCGCCACAATCAGCGCAATATCAGCATCCTGCTCGGCATCCAGCACCACTAAGCCCTGCCTACTGGCAAGCACCTGTGCCAGCTTGCCACTGCGCACCGTCGCCAGGTCCAGAGTTTCACCGGTCAGATCGCTTTGCATGTGCAGGCGGGTTAACACATGGCTACTGGTCACCGGGGTTTTCGGGTCGCTGGCAAATTCGGTGTCCGTCAGACGCTGCTGGTTGATCCAGACTTCACCTTCACGCGTGGTACGGCCCAATTTCGGCACAGCGGGCACCACCAGCGCTAAGGTTTTTCCGCTGGCGTGCAATGCGGCCTCAATCTCTGCGCCCGGATTGCCGCGCAGCGTGGAATCAATCTTTTTAAACAGCCAGCCATCCTGGGCAATCGCCTGATGCTGCTGTAATGCTAGCGTTGTACGATGCGCTGCTTCTGCTGCACTGACTGCACGGCTGTCGGTGCTGATGACCAGCACATCGGCGCTGCTGGCATCGTGGGCTGTACTGCTATCAAACAGCACATGCACCTTTGCGCCTGCTCGCGCCAGTCCGCTACCGGCGTCGTTGGCACCGGTAAAATCATCCGCGATCACTAAGACGGGTGTTTTCCATGGCTGTGAAGTCATTCTCTTTCCTCTGACGGCAGTTCGCCGTGTTGAGATTGATTATATTCAATCATGATTGATTATATGTGAGCAAGATCAAATTATTTGAAATCAATTTGTCCTATAAATTTAGGCACTGTAGTGACAGAACCCGCACTGAATGAGCAAAGTTAATCATTTAGTACGAAAAAACCGCGATAAGGGTATGAAATGAATATCAACAGCACCGTGATCAGTGGCTTCCAGGCGCTTAATGACCTCAGCTATTTACTGCAGAGTAAAGACAAAGCGCTTCTGGTCACCGACAAGAATATCGAAGGCATTCCAGCGGTTCAGTCGCTGATCGCGCAGCTGAAACAGCAGATCAGCAGTTTGAGCATCGTCAACAGCGTGCCGCCGGAGCCAAGCCAGCACGATGTCGCCGCCATTGTTGCCGCACTACCTTCTACCGACGTCGATCTGGTGATCGGCGTGGGCGGCGGCAGCGTGCTGGATGTCGCCAAACTGCTGTCGATTCTGTGCGTTGATGGCGCGCCAACATTGGATGCCCTGCTGGCCGGAGAGAAACCGCTGACCCGCACCACGTCACTGTTGATCCCGACCACCGCCGGTACCGGCTCCGAAGCCACGCCAAACGCAATCCTGGCGATCCCAGAGAAAGAGACCAAAGTCGGCATCATCACTCCGGTGATGCTGCCCGATTATGTCGCACTGGTGCCTGAACTGACCACCAGCATGCCGCCACATATCGCCTCTTCGACCGGTATTGATGCACTCTGTCATCTGATCGAGTGCTTTACCGCCACCGTGTCCAATCCGGTGAGTGATAACTATGCGCTGATCGGCATGAAAAAGCTGTTTGCCAGCCTGGAGACCACGATTGCCGAACCGGGCAATCTGGAAGCGCGCCTGAATATGTTGTGGGCTTCTTATTACGGTGGCGCATCGATTGCCCACGCCGGTACCCATCTGGTGCATGCGATGTCCTATCCGCTGGGCGGCAAATATCATCTGCCGCACGGCGTGGCGAACGCCATTCTGCTGGCACCGTGCATGCGCTTTGTACGCCCCGCCGCCGTGAGCAAATTCGCGCAGGCCTACGATCTGCTGCCGGACGCAGATGCCTCACTGGATGAAGAAGCCAAATCGCATGCGCTGGTGGAGTACTTTGCCGCGCTGGTGAAACGTCTCAAACTGCCTGCCAGTCTGGAAGAACTGGGTATCGGCCCGGATCACCTGCCGTATCTGGTTGAAGCCGCGCTCGACGTGCAGCGACTGATGAAGAATGTACCGATGAAAGTGAGCGCCGATGACGTACGAAACGTCTACCTGACACTCTTTCCGGCTTTGAATCACTAAGGATTAATGAGGGCATCATGAGTAAGAAAATTCAGGGCGTATTAACCGCCATCGTCACCACCTTTGACAGTGAAGGTGCGTTTAATCCCGCGGCTCAGCGCCTGCAGGTACAACGTCAGCTCAGCGCGGGTAACGGCATCTTCTGCGGCGGTACCAACGGTGAGTTCTTTGTGCTCAACGAGCAGGAGAAGTTAGCGGTTACCGAAACCTGCGTCGATGAAGTGAACGGCGCTGCCCCCGTTGTGGCGCACATCGGTGAGATCTCTACCCGTGAAACCATCCGCCTCGGCAAACAAGTCGCCAAACTGGGCGTGGATGCGGTTTCGGTGATCACTCCGTATTTCGTGCCGCTGAAGCAGGAAGAGTTGATTGCCCACTACCGCGCGGTGGCAGATGCAATTGAAGTACCGCTGTATCTGTACAACATCCCTGCACGCACCGGCAACACTTTACAGCCGGAAACCGTGCGTGCGCTGGCTTCACATCCCAACATTATCGGCATCAAAGACAGTGCGGGCAGCTATGAGAGCCTGAGCGGTTTCCTGAAGGCCGCTGAAGGCGTGGAAAACTTCAACGTGCTGACCGGCCCAGACTCGCTGATCCACCGTGGCTTTGTTGAAGGTTGTACTGCCTGTATTTCGGGTCTCGCCAACGTGGCGCCGAAAGAGATCAACGCTATCTGGGCACGTTTCCATGCGGGCGATATTGAAGGCTCACGCCAGGCACAAGAGAACATCACGGGCCTGCGCACCGATCTCTACAGCGTTGGTTTCCCACCGGCCACCGTGAAGAAAGCTGTTTCACTGCTGGGTTCAGATGTGGGTAACAGCCGTTATGCGGTGAGCTTCTCTGCCGAAGAAGAGCAGAAGATCCGCCAGATCGTAAATCAGTACCTGCAGTAAAGACCGATTGGGCAGCGGTTGCTGCCCGTTCCAACACCAGGATTGGGAAACGCTATGAAAGTTATCTGTACTTCACCGTCTTTCGCCAAATACGACGCTGCGCCTATTGATGCGCTGGAACAGCAGGGTTTTGAGCTGATCACCCTGCCCGCCGATGCACCGCTTAGCGCGCTGGAGCCGCATCTGGCCGAGACCGTGGCGATGATCGTTGCCTTTACCGATGTGAATGAAGCACTGCTGGCAAAAGCACCTCAGCTGAAGATCGTGTGTAAGCATGGCGTGGGCGTCGACAACATCAATCTGGATGCCACCCGCGCACGCGGCATTTACGTCACCAATGTGCCGGATGCCAATAAACATGCCGTGGCTGACTTCGCGTTCGCGTTGATTCTGAATAGCGCACGCCAGATTACCCAGGCTGCAATTGAAACCCGTGCCGGTAACTGGCCGCGCATCTTTGCCACCGATGTGTATGGCAAAACGCTGGGCATTATCGGCCTCGGGAATATCGGTAAACAGGTTGCGCTGCGTGCCAAAGGCTTCAACATGCGCGTGATTGCTTTCGACTTTTATCCGGATGAAAAATTTGCCGCCGAGCATGGCATCGAATTCGTCAGCCTCGATCAGCTGACCGAAAGCAGCGATTTCATCACCTTGCACAAGCCGCTCACCGATAAAACCCAGAATCTGTTCGATGCTGCGCGCATCAAGCGCATGAAGAAGAGTGCATTCCTGATCAATGCCTCACGCGGTGGCATCGTCAATGAGCAAGATCTGTATCAGGCACTGCTGGACAACGTCATCGCTGGCGCGGCCGCCGATGTGTTTGAGCAGGAACCGCTGGCGGAACATCCGCTGCTCACCCTCAGCAACTTTATCCCGACTTCGCATATCGCGGGTTACACCGACGGTGCCATCAGTGCCATTGGTGAACGTTGCGTCGCGCAGATTGTGCAGTGCATCAAACAGGGCGAGCGCCCGACAAATGTTATGAACGGGCTGGATTAATTTTCTCAAAACCCTACTTAATCCAAATTTTAATCCCCAGCCATTGGTGCTGACGCCAGCGACAAGGTCATCTGTCCCCCGAATGTGGGGTGGATGATTGCAGTCAACGCCGCGACAGCGCGAAAGACACCGGGAAGGTGAAAAAATATTATGAACAACACCTCTCGCTCTACCCGAATTCGCTGGTGGATTGCTGGCCTGATGTGGCTGGCGATCGCCATTAACTATATTGACCGTACCGTACTCTCTGCGGCTGCCCCGCATTTGATCAAAGAGCTCGACATTAATCCCGAGATGATGGGCTTTATCATGGCAGCGTTCTTCTGGTCTTACGCGCTGTTGCAGATCCCGGCAGGCTGGTTTGCCGATCGCTTCGGTCAGAAAAAAGGTCTCGGTATTGCGGTGGCCTGGTGGTCAATTGCTACCATGGCGATGGGCCTGGCAACCGGCTTTAAATCTCTACTGGCGCTGCGTTTAGCGCTGGGTGTCGGTGAGGCCGCAGCCTATCCGAGCAACGCCGGGATAACCGCGCGCTGGTTCCCGGATCGCGAACGTGCCACCGTTTCAGGCCTGTTCGACAGCGCCTCGAAGTTTGGTGGGGCCGTGGCCATGCCGTTGATCGTATTTATGATCGCCATGTTCGACTGGCGCATCACTTTCCTGGTGATTGGTTCACTCGGTGTGTTCTGGGTGATTGCGTGGTACTTCATCTATGCGGAAAACCCGGAAGATCACAAATCGATCAGTCAGGATGAAGTGCGCTTTATCCGTAATGGCCAGGCGCAGAAACACGGCGACAAAAGCGTACGTCCGATGAAGTGGTACAAACTGCTGCGCTACCGCAATATCTGGGCAATGTGCATTGGCTTTTTCACCATCAACTACACCTCATACTTCTTTATTACCTGGCTGCCGACGTATCTGGTGAAAGATAAAGGCATGGATTTCCTCAAGATGGGGATGGTGGCTGCGCTGCCGCTGATTTGCGGCATGGTGATTGAAGTGCTGGCCGGTTGGGCATCGGATCGCATGGTGCACAAAAAAGTGCTGTCACTGACCGCCACGCGCAAGCTGTTCCTGACTATTGGTCTGATGATGGCACTGTGTATCGGCTTCGCCCCGTTCACTGACTCGGTATTTATGACCGTGCTGTTGCTGTGTATCGCCAAATCGGGCACCACCGTTGCGGCTTCTCAGGTGGGGGCACTGCCTGGCGATGTGGCACCGCAGAACAGCGTGTCGATCGTGGCTGGCCTGCAAAACACCGTATCCAACATGGGCGGTGCGGTGGGGCCGATTATTACTGGTGCCATCGTCGGGGCGACAGGCCACTTCACCTGGGCACTGGTGTTCTCTGCTGTATTAGTGGTTATCGGTATTCTTAACTACCTGTTCCTGATGGGCAAAGTCGAACCCATCGTGGATGAGGAACAGGCGCATCATCCACACTCCGTGGTAAGCGGCGCGTAAGTGCCAAACTCGCCGCATCGTCCTGATGCGGCGTTTCCCCTACAGAAAATAAAAAACAATTGGAGGCGACATGTCGCTGAATTCCAATGGATCACCTGCTGCAATTCAGGCAAGTAAAGCGAAAGGGAAATTTCGTTTCGTCATTCTCACGGTGCTGTCAGTCGGCATCGCCATCAACTATATCGATCGCGCCGCCATGAGTGTCGCCATGCCGTTTATGAGCCAGGAGCTGCACTTCTCGCCCACGGACAGCGGCTTATTACTCTCGGCATTTTTCTGGAGCTATGTGCTGTTCCAGCTACCCGGCGGCTGGCTGGTGGATAAACTCGGCCCGCGCATCACTTTTGCTGTCAGCAGCCTGGGCTGGGGTTTAGCCACCGCCGCCTGTGGCCTGGCCAGCTCCATCGCTGCTCTGGTGGGCTTCCGCTTTGTTTTAGGTGCCGTGGAAGCGCCCAGCTAACCCGCCAGTTCGTCGACGGTCACGCGCTGGTTCCCGCGTCAGGAGCGCAGCTTTGCCGCTGCCACCTTCAACAACGGCAGTAAGATCGGTGGCACGCTGGCGATCCCGATCATCTCTTTCCTGATCGCGCTGGTCGGCTGGCGTATGACATTTGTCATCTCCGGCGTGGTGGCGGTGGTGTGGGCGCTGGCATGGTACTTGTGGTATCGCGATCCGCGCGATCACAAAAGCGTCTCGCTTGAGGAAGTGGAATTCATCGAGGCCAACCAGGATCCACAAACCGGCGAGCCGATGAGTGTGCGACAGTTGCTGGGCCAACGTGCCGTACAGGCAATGATGGCCGGCTTCTTCTGCATTAACTTTGTTTCCTACTTTTTCTTTACCTGGTTCCCAACCTATCTGGTGGAAACCTTCCATCTCTCACTGATGAAATTCGGCCTGCTCGGCATGCTGCCAGGGCTGGCAGCGATTGTTGGCGGTTGGTGCGGTGGGTTGCTGTCCGATTCACTGGTGCGTCGCGGCTACTCGCTGAGCGTGGCGCGCAAAATTCCGCTGGTGGGCGGCATGTTGGGTAGTGCCACCATCGGTCTGGCGGCATTTTCCCCAACTGTTGGCCTGGCGTTGGCGGCACTCTGCTTTGCCAACTTCGCCGCCACGTTTGCCTCTGCCGCGCTGTGGGCACTGCCGTCTGATGTCGCACCCAACCGCGCGAACGTCGCCACCATCGGCGGTATCCAGAACATGGCGGCCAATCTGGCCGGGATTATTTCACCTATCCTGATCGGGGTGATCATGCAATACACCCACTCCTTTGTGATCCCACTGGAGATCGCCGGGGTGATCGGTGTCGTCGGAGCGCTGATTTACGCCTTCTGGCTGCCGCGTGTGCAGCCGATGGGCACCGAATCTGCCGCAGCACTGGAAGGCAACTTAAGGAGGGAAGTATGAATACTCGCTGGAAGCAACGCCCGGCGCACGCGACCTGGGGTGATTTTGGTCCCGACGATCAACTCGGTCGATTGAATCTCCTGACCGCGCAAAAGGTGCTGGAAGGCGTAGCCGAAGTGAAAACCGGGCAAACGTTCTGCCTGAGTTTACCGCTCGACTTACCGGGCGGCACGGCGATGAACCCGCGCCGTCCGCCGCCGCAGCTCAATGCCACACGACGCGGCGAGCATGCCAATATGACCTATCCGTTATCGCGCGATAATCCACTGCTCACCGACGTGATTTGCGATGATACCGTGACGCTGGCGCTGCAATACTCAACGCAATGGGACAGCCTGGCGCATATGGGCCAGTGGTTTGATGTCAATGGCAACGGCGAGCCCGAGATGGTGTTCTACAACGGCTACAAAGCCAATGTCGATATCGTTGGGGAAACGGATTATCGCGGCGGCTGTGGCTGCGACCACGGCAGCCATTTGGGCGCGAAGAAACTCGGCATCGAAAATGTGGCGCAGCACGGCATGCAAGGCCGCGCGGTGATGATTGATATTAAACGTCACTTTGGCACCGAGCGGTTTGCCTTTGGTTATCAGCATCTGCAGCAGATTTTACAGGCGGATGGTATCGAGGTGCGCCAGGGCGATATGGTGTGTTTCCGCACCGGCATGGATGAAGCGATTCTGGCGATGCAGGGCGAGCCGGATATGACGTTTTTAAACAGCCACTTTGCGGGTCTGGATGGCAGTGATGAGCAGCTGCGCAACTGGATCGTCGAGAGCGGCGTGGTGGCGCTGATCGCCGATAACCCAGCGGTAGAGATTTTACCGGCACGCCCAATGAACGATGATTTTTATCCGTCGCATCCGCTGCACGATCTCTGTCTGTTCCGGCTGGGAGTGTATCTCGGCGAACTGATGTTACTCAGTCCGCTGGCGGATTGGCTGGCGCAGCAACAGCGCCATGCGTTTCTGCTCACCGCCCCGCCGCTGCGGCTGCCGGGCGCGGTGGGTTCACCAGCAACACCGATTGCCACCGTTTGATGTTGGTATATACGGAAGCACACTGTGGCCGTGGCAGGCGCGATACATGGCGCCGCTACGGCTCTTGCGCGTCTTAGGCAGATCTGGGGGGGAAGGCCCATGCGCGCCTGAGGCAGCATAGCGGCTAAGGGAGGCCGAATACCATTGCGCGGCGTTGCGAGTATGACGCTCGCGACCCTTCAGGCGAAGGGTTGCGGTTATTTCCCCGCGATAAACTGCCGATAGGCTGCAATCACCGCAAGAAAATCTTCCACGCCGCAAAATGACAGGCTCTCTTCGTCGTAATAGGTCATACCCTCTTCCATGCCATCATCTTCCAGCGCCAGCTGGTTGGCTCGGATCATCACCTCTTCTTCATCCAGCCAGATGGTGTACTCATGTCCGACGCGCTGCCACTGATTGATAGTGCCTTTCACTGCCCGCGCGGCCGCTTCCACTTCATCCAGCAGGGCCAGATTGTCGCTGGCCTCTTCATTGAACCAGTGACCCACCGCTTCGTGGTCCATCGACATACGTACTTTGACCTTACCGGTCAAATCACGCAGAAATTCATACTCCATGGGTTTGCCTCGTGTAGCTAATGGCGCGACGTGCAGCACCGGTTAGGTGCATTTTGTGCGTAGCGCGCTGAATAAAGTGAGATCGCGCTCGCATTATGCCAGAAGCCGCCGCTCAATAGGTGACGGTAACCGTCACGGTATCACTGTAGCTTCCGGCAGGCTGATTGGTTTGATCGGGATTCACCTTTGCGGAGTAGTTGATACTTTGCGCGACGCCGGTGCCGGTCTCACTCAGGTCATTACTGGGTGTCCATGCTGTGCCATCTGCCTGATATAACTGATACTGCAGCAGCGAAGAGCCGTTGCTCATTTGTCGCCAATCCCCACTGGTGGCGTTGCTGCTGGCAAGGTTAACGCTGTACGCCGCATTCAGCGTGCAGCGAATGGCCAGCGCCGATGAGACGCTGCTAAAACTGGCGGGCAGTGAAGCGCTGCCAAAGTCCAGATCGGGCGCGCTGTCGATGGCACAGTCATTGGTCACCTCAAACTGGATCTGGATGGTGGAAGTGGCCGTGCCGGTGGTATAGGCACATATCCCGAGAACGCCAACAAAACAGATACTGTAACTCCAGTTCAGCGTAATGGTGTCGGTATAGGTTCCCGCGGGCACATTGACGCCTGCGGTGCTTTTCAAATACAGCGGCAGTGAGCCATCGCTGGCATTGAATAACCCCAGCAGACCCAGCAGTGAGGTCGAGCTCCAGGTTTTACTGCTGCCGATGCTGTAGGTGGTGCTGCACGCGCTGTCACCGCAAATCGTATAAGGGATATAACTGCCGGTGCTGCTGTTGTAAGCCTGTGGCGAGGTGCCGGATGCATTGGCTGAGCTGCTGATAGTGCCCGTCACGGTATTGGTGCTCAGCAGGGATAGTGCGCTGCCCGAACAGGTGAAGCCGGTACCGGTTTCAACCACCTGTGCGGTGCTGGCTAACGTAAAAGAGCTGACGCTGCCAAAGTCCGTACTGCTTGAGCTGGCTGTACAGGCCGCCCAGAGCGATCCGCTCCAACCGGACAGTAAGACAATCAACGCCACTAGCACCCTTTTCATTGATGTTTCTCCTGATTTTCAGCCATAGCACACACCAGAGGCCCTGTGCGAAATTGTTCGCTGTTAATCGTCAGCGCATGTCGGCACTGTCCCGCCGGCAACGACACGCTGATTTCACTGTGCTCAGGCACATCGTCAAACCACGCCTGGCCGCCATATCCCATTTGGGTGGTTTGCCCACTGTGCATTTCCGTCACCAGCGTTCCCGGCGGTAAAGGGTGATGTTGCGCATCCACCAGCGTCAGCAATAGTGGTCGGGTTTTGCGCAGCGGGAAGTTCACCAGTGCACCGCTCGCTTCACGCACTGAGACGCGTTGCTCGACCTGCGGCGCATTGATATCCGCAGGCAAATTCAGCGGATCGATGGTCAGTTTGGCCGGATACCATGCGCTGACCCACGGCACCAGAATATGGCCCTGGCTATCGGTACTGCCCAACAGTTGGTTTTCATAGCGAACCGGTACGCCGCTGTAGCCAGAAGTACTGACCACGATAAAGGCATCATTAATTTTGCTGGTGGCAAACAACGCGTTATCCATCCACACCAATGCACCGCTGGCATCAAACCATTGCGTACGATCGCCCGAGGATCCGTACACGCCGCCGCTTAATACCGAGTAGCGGTTTTTCCACGTAACATCCGCCTGGCGATAGCCGTCGTTGTTTTGTGAAGCCGCCAGATTCCAGCCAATGCCACCGGACGCCGGTGCTGCACGGCTGTAGCTCAAGGTTTGCGCACGCTCGCCGTTGCTGTCACGCTGGCTGGAGAGTGATACCGATCCCGCCTGATCAAACGGAATCAGTAACTGGATTTGCGCCGCCATGCCGTGCTCGCCAAGGGTTTTATTCAGTGCCACGTGCACGCTGCTATTGCCCCACAGGCCACGGCTCCAGGATAAATTGGCTAAGCGAGTGCGCGTGCTGTCATGGGCGGTGATATCGAAATAACCGAGGCCAAAGGTGCCCGCCCTGCGACCAAAAGGTGCAACACTGAGCGTGGCTTGTTCTGCGCGGTGGCTGAGGCTCGCGCTGGTGTTGTAAACCGACAAGTCGCTGAATCCCGCGGTACGCTGAACATGGCTGAGGCTGAGGCTAAAACGTGGGGCGTACCACGAATAACCGGCAGAATATTGCTGCCCAGCGCGATCAGCTTGAGACTGGCTGGCACTCAACGAAAGCGTGCCCAAACGCGCCACCGCTATATCCGCCCCCGCGCCCATCCGCGCCAGCCCTTCACGACCTTCACCCTGTAGCGCCAGCGTCAGATGATCATTCACGCCATAGCGATAAAAACCGCTGACGGCGGCGGCATCGTAATCGGCACTGCGAATGCCATAGTTTTGCCGCAATGCGCCTGCGCTAAAGTCAAAATCGCTCAATCCACTGCGCAGCAGTTGGTTAGAGACATAAAACGGAATGCTGGTTTCAACCTGCCGGCCCAGTGCATCGGTGGTGACGACGGTGGCTTCACCCGCGCCGTTGATATAAGGCGTACTGGTCAGCGTCCAGGGACCTGCATTCAGACTGTTGCTAATGGTTTTATAGCCGTTGATAAACACATCCACACTACCGGGCACGGCAGCGTTGCCTGACCAGTTCAGCATCGGATAGGTGACTAAATCGGGTCGGACGGCAAAACTGCGGCTGATACGCAGCCCGCCTAATCGCACCGAATTGCTCCAGCTGAGTGAGTTGCTGATGACATCCCCCAACTGAAAACTCACCATGCGATCGACATTGCTGTATTTCCAGGTGGTGTCATAACGCAGATAGCCCGCGCGGCTTTCGCTATCAGCTTCTCCCTGCCAATACTGCCGCCAGGTGCCGGTATTCGACAGATAACCCGAGGTGGAAAAAAAACGTTGTTCCAGCCAAACCGCGCTGTAACTACTGGCGTCGGCGCTTTTTACGTTATAGGCATCGTAATTCAACAACATGCCGGGCGAGCTGATGGCCTGATACGCCGTTTGCGGCCTGTCGCTCAGCGTTTGCTTTGGCAACCAGCTGTCCGGCACCTGCAGCTGTAATATCTGGTGCACACTGTCATAACTGACGTAGATCTGCGGCAGCACGCTGACATCCTGCGCCCCCCTGGCCGTGGCCGGTAACTGCACGTTGTTACGCCGCAGCACTGCTGCATCCAGCAGATAATGTGCGTTATGCACCGTAACGGGCACGACACTGCCATCGTTACGGCCATTGACACTCAGTGTGAGCCACAATGTGTAATCGTTTTGCTCACTCTTCAGTGCGCGCGGCGGAGGCAAACCGTCATACACTTCGGCATGGGCATCCATGATGCCGCACAACAGCAGGCCGGGTAACAGAGCCAGCCGGCGTGCACTTGTGAGCCTCATGGTGAGATCGCCACCACGGGACCGTTATCAGTGAGATGAGTGAACAGCGTGCTGCCGATGGGCACTGTTTTCCCCGCAGGCAGGGGGAATTGCATGCTTTGCCCAGCCAGCACGTAACCCAAAAATCCTTTTGCCACGATCAACGATGCTTTACTGACATCCGCTTCTCTGCCCCAGAACACCTCACTTAAACGTGCATGGACCTTGCCTGCATTACGAATGCGCAACAGTGTTTTTCCCTGCTCGGTCACCAGCTGCCAGCTCAGTTGTGGCTGGCTGGCGGAGGCGGGATCGCGCCGCACATCGCTGCGTGGCTGAGTCCAGACGCCTTTGCCATCGAGGAACAGCGGCAGCACATAGCGCATCTGCAATCGCAGCCCGGCGCTGTTTTTCACCGCAGGCACGTCCGCGTTGGGTATCTCATCGAGGATGATGCGATAGGCTTGTTCGCCCTGCTCTGGCGGCGCAGCTGTGCGGATCAGCCGAACCAGCTGGCGCTGTTGCGGCGGAATAGTGGTAAAGGGGGGACTGGCAACCACCTCACCCTGATCAGCGTATCGGTCGCGGTACGCCTGCTGCTGCCAGGCTAAAATACGGACCTGCAAGCGCACTGGCTGGCTGCCACGGTTCTCTAACCACAAAGCGCTACCGTGCTGGTCGGCTTCGATCACCTGGAAAATCGGCCAGACCAACACTGAACTGGCGGCATGCAACAGCGAACTCTGTAACGTAAACAGAGCAATCAGGAGCCATTTTTTCATATTCAATAGGTCAGCGTGACCGTTACGGTGTCGCTATAAGTGCCAGAAGCGGGTAAGCCAGCCGTGGCAAACAAGCGTCCATAAACAGTGTAAGTTTGTGTGCTATCAGGAAATGACGACACGCTGTAGGCCAGGGAATCGCTGCCCCATACCGTGGTGTGTGCCGCATCCTGATAGAGCTGATACGCCAATGTTGCGCTGCCGTTGCTCAGGTATCGCGAGCTGGAGCTTCCGCCATTTTCACCGTAGTCCAGTGCGAGAGTGATGGCCGTTCCCGGCGTGCAGGTCACCACAATCGAACCCGCACCACTGCTGCTCGCCACATCGACATTGCTGCTGATCGCCGACATCGTGCCAAAATCCAGCGTGCCGAAATCCGTGCTGCTACTGCTGCCCGAACTGCCAAACGCACAACCACTGGTAATTTCGGCGGTGACCTGAAAACTGTCGGTGGTGCTGCTGGCGAAACAGGGTGATGCACTCAGCAGCCAGCCAGCGGCGATAAGGTAGCGCGCCATGGCGCTATTACCAGGCGAGTGTCGCCGTTACGGTATCAACGTAAGTGCCTGAGGCTGGCGCCGTGGTGCTTTGGTCTGAAGGTAAAATACGACCGTAAATCGGCACATCCTGCGCGGTTCCGTCAGCGGAAAGTGACACACTGCCGTTCACGGCAATTTCCGTGCTACGGGAGGAGTCAGAATAGAGTCGATAAGGGATTAAAGTGGTACCGGAAGTCATGTTGCGCAGCGTACTGCTGCCATTTAATCCGCCATCTAAGGTTAGCGTGGGGGATAATCCGCTGGTGCAGGTGACCGTAACACTGCTGCTGCCATCCGATCCCAATACGCTACCATCAATGATATTGGCAAGATCGGCATAGGTACCGAAATTAATCGAACCCCAGTCATTGGTGGTGCCACTGGAATCATTGTTGCCAACTGTGCAGCCATCACTGATGACCACCTGAATACCCACTTGCCCGGTCAGCGTACCTGCCGCTTGCACGGTTAAAGGTGAACTACAGATAACAGCCATCGATAAAGCACAGAATGCGGATTTGAATTCCATTTTTCCCCCACACAATTGCAATGGATAGATTTAGATAGCGATACCTGGAAATGATTAAACACTTTTACATTGTGATGCATTTTACAGCGCACACCCTTTATACAAGTGTTAAGAACTTATCATTTATTATCGCAGATTGAGTGCACTCAGCCGCTTTTTAAGCGAAGCGATAAGTGTCACTTTTTTAAAACATAACTGGATGGGATAAATTTGGAAAGGATTGAATTCGGAATAATCTGAATACAAGCCAACTCGCTATATTTGCGTTAAGTTCTGGCATTAATGCTGACTTAAATCCATTTTAGGTAGCATATTGCTTGGTTATTTCGTTAGGTAAAAATTAAAGCCTATCCGATGTAAAATGATAATTAACGATATGCTTACATAATTATGCGCAAACAGTGTTAACTCACCGCGATAATTAAAATCAAAACATAATTATTGAGAGTGTTAAAAATCACAATCATTGATGACCATCACTTATTATTTTTAAAAAATGACAATGTCATTTATTTGATCTATTGGTTTACGCATAAAAAAAGGGACGATTCGCATCGTCCCCTCTTCATCCTTCGCGCCGATTAAACCGCGGTCTGGAAGATCACACCGTCAGCTTTTTCAGTGTACTGACCCAGCTGGTCAAAGTTGAGATAGCGGTAAGTATCTGCCGCCGTCTTATCAACCTGAACCATAAACTGCTGATACTCATCTGGCGTAGGCAATTTGCCCAGCAACGAGGCTACCGCAGCCAACTCAGCCGAAGCCAGGAACACGTTCGCGCCGGTACCGAGGCGGTTCGGGAAGTTACGGGTTGAGGTGGAAACCACCGTCGCACCGTCTTTCACACGCGCCTGGTTACCCATGCAGAGTGAGCAACCTGGGATTTCGATACGCGCACCGCTCTTACCGAAGACGCTGTAATAGCCCTCTTCCGTCAGCTGAGCGGCATCCATCTTAGTAGGCGGCGCCACCCACAGACGGGTTGGCAGTTGGCCTTTGTGCGCATCCAGCAGTTTACCCGCTGCACGGAAGTGACCGATGTTGGTCATACAAGAACCGATGAACACTTCATCGATCTTCTCGCCCTGCACATCAGACAACCAGCGCGCATCGTCCGGATCGTTTGGTGCACACAGGATTGGCTCTTTGATTTCGGCCAGATCGATATCGATCACTGCCGCATATTCTGCATCCGCATCGCCTTCCAGCAGTTGCGGATCCGCCAGCCATTTCTGCATGCCTTCTACACGGCGCTCCAGCGTACGACGATCGCCGTAACCTTCAGAGATCATCCACTTCAGCAGCACGATGTTTGAGTTCAGATACTCAATGATCGGCTCTTTATCCAGCTTGATGGTACAGCCCGCTGCAGAACGCTCAGCTGACGCATCGGTCAGTTCAAATGCCTGCTCCACTTTCAGTTTCGGCAGACCTTCGATTTCCAGCACGCGGCCAGAGAAGATGTTTTTCTTCCCTTTCTTCTCAACAGTCAGCAGACCCGCTTTGATGGCGTACAGTGGGATGGCGTGAACCAGATCGCGCAGGGTAATGCCCGGCTGCATTTCGCCTTTGAAGCGCACCAGTACCGACTCAGGCATATCCAGTGGCATCACGCCGGTCGCAGCAGCAAATGCCACCAGACCAGAACCTGCCGGGAAGGAGATCCCGATTGGGAAACGGGTGTGTGAATCGCCGCCGGTACCCACGGTATCTGGCAGCAGCATACGGTTCAGCCAGCTGTGGATAACCCCGTCACCCGGACGCAGTGAGACACCGCCACGGTTCATAATGAAGTCAGGCAGGGTGTGGTGCGTGGTCACGTCAACCGGCTTAGGATAGGCTGCGGTATGACAGAATGACTGCATGACTAAATCGGATGAGAAGCCGAGGCACGCCAGGTCTTTCAGTTCATCACGGGTCATTGGACCGGTGGTGTCCTGAGAACCCACAGAGGTCATTTTAGGTTCACAGTAGGCACCCGGACGGATACCTTCAACGCCACAGGCACGGCCAACCATTTTCTGCGCCAGTGAATAACCACGGGTGCTCTCTGCAACGTCTTTGGCTTTCACAAACACATCGCTGTGCGGCAGACCGAGAGATTCGCGTGCTTTGGTGGTCAGGCCACGACCAATGATCAGTGGAATACGGCCACCGGCACGCACTTCATCCAGCAGCACTTCGGTTTTCAGCTCGAAGGTCGCCAGCAGTTCGTCGGTTTCATGATTGCGCACTTCACCCTTGTACGGGTAAACGTCAATCACATCGCCCATGTTCAGACGGTCAACGTCCACTTCGATCGGCAGTGCGCCCGCATCTTCCATAGTGTTGAAGAAGATCGGTGCGATTTTACCGCCGAGGCACAGACCGCCGCCTTTTTTGTTTGGCACGTACGGAATGTCATCGCCCATGAACCACAGCACCGAGTTGGTGGCAGATTTACGGGAAGAACCGGTACCCACCACGTCACCGACGTAGGTCAGCGGGAAGCCTTTTTTCTGCAATTCTTCGATCTGTTTGATCGGCCCAATGCTGCCGGCATCGTCGGGTTCGATACCATCACGTGGGTTTTTCAACATCGCCAGTGCGTGTAGTGGAATATCCGGGCGAGACCATGCATCCGGTGCCGGAGAGAGGTCATCGGTGTTGGTTTCGCCGGTCACTTTAAACACGGTGGTGGTGATTTTTTCAGCCAGCTTAGGACGCTTCAGGAACCACTCAGCATCGGCCCAGGACTGGATAATTTTCTTCGCGTGGGGGTTACCCGCTTTCGCTTTCTCTTCGACATCGTAGAAGTTATCGAACATCAGCAGCGTATGGGACAGGGCTTCAGCGGCAATCGGAGCCAGTGCTTCATCGTCAAGCGCTTCGATCAGGGCATGGATGTTGTAGCCACCCTGCATGGTGCCCAGCAGTTCAACTGCCTTTTCGCGAGTAACCAGAGGAGAGAGGGCTTCGCCCTTCGTGACAGCTGCCAGGAAACCAGCTTTTACATAAGCCGCTTCATCAACACCTGGGGGTACACGGTTGACCAATAGATCGGTCAGGAATTCTTCTTCACCCGCTGGCGGGTTTTTCAGCAGTTCAACCAGCGCGGCCATTTGGGAAGCATCTAACGGCTTAGGTACGATTCCCTGGGCAGCACGCTCGGCAACGTGCTTACGGTATTCTTCTAGCACGACGTTCTCCTCGCTCTCATTGTATAGCTTTCCGGTACACCCCTTGAGCTGTCAAACAGTAGGGTGAGGTGCCCGGTTCCGCGTCGGCCAGCATAGCAGCATTTCGGCTGATTGTTAATCTGTTTACAAAAAAGCAACATCCGCGCGTTATTTAGCAGATTTATCTGGATTTTGAGCGGGGTCACACAAAAAAGCAGGCCACCTGAGCCTGCCATTTTGTGATTGAAGGGCTAAAAATTAGCGATCGACCAGGGTGAATTCGCTTTCGTTGTAGCGCTCACCCTGAATATTTTGTGGATTGAATAGCGTATCCAGGGCCTTAATATCGGCTGAATGAAGTGTGAGAGCGGCCGCAGCACAGTTCTGTTCCAGATTGGCGATTTTACTGGCACCAGGGATCGGCACGATATGCTCACCTTTCGCCAGCACCCACGCCAGCGCCAGTTGTGCTGCTGTCGCATCATAACCTGCAGCCATCTCTGAAAGCTGATTCACTAACTTCTGGTTATGCGCCTGTGCGTCCTGTTGGAAACGCGGCAGATAGCGACGAAAATCATCTTCCGCCAGCGTGGTCGCCGCCGGGAATTTACCGGTGAGGAAGCCGCGGCCTAACGGACTGTAAGGGACAAATCCGATATTCAGCTCACGGCAGGTGGCGAGAATTTCTTGCTCCGGATCGCGCGTCCACAGTGAGTATTCGCTCTGCAGGGCCGAAATCGGATGCACCGCCTGCGCGCGGCGTAACGTGGCGGATGAGACTTCGGATAAACCGAGATACTTCACCTTCCCTTCACGCACCAGATCCGCCATCACGCCTACCACATCCTCAATCGGCACGGCTGGATCGAGACGATGCTGATACAGTAATTCAATGGCTTCGACACCCAGGCGCTGAAGTGAGCCTTCCACGGCGCGGCGGATATGCGCCGGTTCGCTATTGGCACCGGTAATGCGCTCCCAGCCCTCCCCATGATCGGTAATGCGGAAACCAAACTTGGTCGCCACTTTGATATCGCTACGGCCTTTGATCGCTTTCGCCAGTAACATCTCATTGGTGAAAGGACCATACACTTCAGCGGTATCGAGGAAATTGACGCCGAGTTCAAATGCACGCGCCAGCGTATTCAACGCTTGCTTTTCATCATTCTGACCATAGGCAAAGTTCATGCCCATGCAGCCCAATCCTAACGCTGAAACCTGTAATCCCTGACTGCCTAATTGACGCTGTTGCATTGATTTATCCTCTTCGCTTACGGTGTTAATGTTATAAACCTCAGCAATCGCAGCAACAATTGCGCGATTTTCGTTGATTTAGTGAGTGGAATTCAGCAATGAACAACTACCGTGCATCAATGCAGGAACTGGAGATGTTTGCCGCTATCGCGCAGCATCTGAGTTTTCGCAAAGCCGCTGAGGAGCGAAATGTCACGCCCTCGAGCCTGAGCCACGCCATGCGCAACTTTGAGGAGCGGTTGGGAGTGCGTCTGCTGCACCGCACCACGCGGAAAGTGGCGCTGACCGAAGCCGGCGAGCGATTCTTGCTGCGTATCCAGCCTGCGCTGGCCGATCTTTCACAGGCGGTGGATGAACTGAATGACTGGCGTCGCGATCCTCGTGGCGTGTTGCGCATCAGCATGCCGCGTTCGGCGGAGGCGCTGTTTTTCCAATCCGTCATTTTACCGTTCGTGCAACGCTTCCCGGAGATTACGCTGGAGATCGACAGCAATGACGCGTTGGTAGATATCGTTCAGAGTGGTTTTGATGCAGGCGTACGCTATGGCGATGTGCTGGCGCAGGATATGATCGCAGTGCCCTTTGGCAAGCCGATGCGCGCACTGGCGGTGGCCAGCCCGGCTTTTCTTGCTCAACATGGCGTTCCGCAGTTCCCGGCGGAGTTATTGCAGTTTCCCTGTATTGAGCGGCGCTTTCCGAGCGGACGTCGCTATCGTTGGGAATTTTGGCAAGACGGGCGCAAGCAGGAAGTGGCGGTAAAAGGCTCACTGGTGCTGGACAATAATGAGCGCATTCTGCAAGCGGCATGTGCCGGATTAGGTATCGCCTTTTTACATCAGGACGCGGTCAACGCTGCTTTGGCGGAGAGAGAATTAGTTGAAATACTTAATGAGTATACGCAGATTGAAGAAGGATTCTGGCTTTATTACCCCAGCAGGAAATACCTTTCCGCACCGCTAAGGCATTTTATTGATTGGATTAAAGATATCAATAATTAATCACATGAACACTTAACATCTTTAATTAAAGACTAACGATAAAACTGGGAAATTTAATTAAAATTAAAGATAAATTAGACGTGAAATAAGAAACAAAACGCGTAGACTGCCTGCGGGCGCTTGAGGCAATCTGCCTCAAGCATTATCAATTGAGGTGGGTTGTGGAAGGAGAAACTCATGCGGTCAATTTTCATCAACCGCACGAGCAGGCAACTACCCGAAACACCTAAGCAATGTTAGGGTAGTTGCTTGCTCGTGCTAATGCAAGGAGTAAGTGATTATGAAGTTATCATTCAGCAAGCTGATTATCGGCGGGCTCATGCTATTAGTATTGTGCCTGGTGAATCGCAATACACGCTGTGAATTACGATTCAAGGTATTCACTGCTGAATTATCTGCGGTAATGGCTTACGAAGTCAGGCAGTAACACTTCAATAGCAGGGGTTCGCCCCTGCTATTTCCGGCAGGGCTTATGCGTTAGCTCCAGCGCCTTATTTATCGATTCAATTTAATAGAACCCGTAATAAAAAACGGCTCCATTAAGGAGCCGTTTCTTTATTTATTATAAAAATTATTTCTTTTTCGCTTTCGCGTTTGGCAGGTCCGTGATACTACCTTCAAACACTTCTGCCGCCAGACCAACTGACTCATGCAAGGTTGGGTGCGCGTGAATGGTCAGTGCGATGTCTTCTGCATCACAGCCCATTTCGATCGCCAGACCGATTTCACCCAGCAGCTCGCCGCCGTTGGTGCCGACAATCGCGCCACCGATCACACGGTGAGTTTCTTTGTCGAAGATCAGTTTGGTCATACCGTCTGCACAATCAGAAGCGATTGCACGGCCAGAAGCAGCCCACGGGAAGGTGGAGACTTCGTAGCTGATGCCTTTCTCTTTAGCTTCTTTCTCGGTCAGACCTACCCAGGCAACTTCTGGCTCGGTATAGGCGATAGAAGGGATCACTTTCGGGTCGAAGTAGTGCTTCAGACCAGAAATCACTTCTGCCGCGACGTGGCCTTCATGCACGCCTTTGTGCGCCAGCATTGGCTGACCGACGATGTCGCCGATAGCAAAGATGTGTGGCACGTTGGTACGCAGCTGTTTGTCGACGCGGATGAAACCACGATCGTCCACTTCCACGCCCGCTTTACCCGCATCCAGGCCTTTACCGTTTGGCACACGGCCAATCGCCACCAGCACTGCGTCATAACGCTGTGCTTCAGCCGGGGCTTTTTTGCCTTCCATTGACACGTAGATACCATCGTCTTTCGCTTCAACAGCGGTCACTTTGGTTTCCAGCATCAGGTTGAATTTTTTGCTGATACGTTTGGTGAAGACCTTCACCACGTCTTTATCGGCAGCAGGGATAACCTGGTCGAACATCTCAACCACGTCGATCTCTGAACCCAGCGCGTTATACACGGTGGCCATTTCCAGACCGATGATGCCGCCGCCCATAACCAGCAGACGCTTAGGCACTTCTTTCAGTTCCAGCGCATCTGTTGAATCCCACACGCGTGGATCGTTGTGTGGGATGAATGGCAGCTCAATCGGGCGCGAGCCTGCAGCGATAATCGCGTTGTCGAAGTTGATGGTGGTTGCGCCACCCTCACCTTCCACCACCAGGGTGTTAGCACCGGTGAATTTACCCAGACCGGTTACCACTTTCACTTTACGGCCTTTCGCCATGCCGGCCAGACCGCCAGTCAGTTGGGTGATAACTTTTTCTTTCCAGGTACGGATCTTGTTGATGTCAGTTTGCGGCTGGCCAAACACGATACCGTGCTCTTCCAGTGCTTTGGCTTCTTCGATCACTTTCGCAACATGAAGCAGCGCTTTTGACGGGATACAGCCTACGTTCAGACAAACACCACCGAGGGTGCTGTAACGCTCAACGATTACGGTTTCCAGACCTAAATCAGCGCAACGGAAGGCTGCAGAGTAACCTGCAGGACCTGCCCCAAGTACCACGACTTGAGTTTTAATCTCTGTACTCATCATGACCTCTTATTAGATTGCCGGCGGCCAGACGTAGAGCCTATCCCAGGCTCTGCATGCCCTAAATCCACCGGGACATTTCACCGCAAGAGTTTACAGAATTGTTAATAAACTGCCAACCGCGGCAACTCCGAATGCTTACAACAAGGCCGGCATTTGCCGGCCTTGATTAACTTCACATCACCAGACGGCGAATGTCGGACAGTGTGTTGTTGATGATGGTGATAAAGCGCGCACCATCAGCACCGTCGATCACGCGGTGGTCGAAGGAGAGAGAGATTGGCATCATCAGACGCGGTTCAAACTCTTTACCGTTCCACACCGGTTCCATCGCAGACTTAGACACACCGAGGATCGCCACTTCTGGCGCATTCACGATAGGTGCGAAGTGCGTGGTGCCCAGGCCACCAAGGCTGGAGATGGTGAAACAACCGCCCTGCATATCGCCAGCGGTCAGCTTGCCATCACGCGCTTTCTTAGAAATCGCCATCAGCTCACGCGACAGTTCAGTGATGCCTTTCTTGTTCACATCTTTGAACACTGGAACCACCAGACCGTTTGGCGTATCAACCGCCACACCGATGTTGATGTATTTCTTCAGCGTCAGGCGTTGTGCATCTTCAGACAGTGAACTGTTGAAACGCGGCATCTGCTCCAGCGCAGCGGCAACGGCTTTCATAATGAACACCACAGGCGTGAACTTCACATCCAGCTTACGTTTTTCCGCTTCGGCGTTCTGCTGTTTACGGAACGCTTCCAGATCGGTGATATCAGTCTTGTCAAAGTGCGTAACGTGCGGGATAACCACCCAGTTACGGCTCAGGTTCGCACCCGAGATCTTCTGGATACGACCCAGTTCCACTTCTTCCACTTCACCGAACTTGCTGAAGTCCACTTTCGGCCAAGGCAGCAGACCCGGCAGGCTTCCGCCGCTCGCTGCAGCAGCCGGCGCTGCTTCCGCACGTTTCACCGCATCTTTCACGTAAGACTGTACGTCTTCTTTCAGGATGCGACCTTTACGGCCGGTGCCTTTGACTTTCGCCAGATTGACACCGAACTCGCGCGCCAGGCGACGAATCACCGGGGTAGCGTGGACGTAAGCGTCGTTTTCAGCAAACTCACCTTTCGCGTCAGCTTTCGCCGCAGGTGCTGCAGCAGGTTTCGCTGCCGCTGGAGCCGGAGCCGCTTCCTGTTTCGCCGCAGGAGCCGCAGCAGCAGGCGCAGCGCCTTCTACTTCGAACACCATGATCAGTGAACCGGTGCTGACTTTATCGCCGGTAGAGACTTTCAGCTCTTTCACCGTACCGGCGAATGGCGCAGGCACTTCCATTGACGCTTTGTCGCCTTCAACCACGATCAGTGACTGCTCAGCGGTGACTTTGTCACCCACTTTCACCAGCACTTCCGTGACTTCAACTTCATCGCCGCCGATGTCAGGCACGTTGACGTCTTTCGCGCCACCTGCAGCAGCAGGGGCTGCAGCCGGAGCCGCTTCCTGCTTCGCAGCTGGGGCCGCAGCCGGTGCAGCACCTTCTGCTTCGAAGATCATGATCAGCGAGCCAGTATTCACTTTATCGCCGGTGGCGATTTTGATCTCTTTCACCACGCCCGCGAACGGTGCTGGCACTTCCATTGAAGCTTTGTCGCCTTCAACAGTAAGCAGAGATTGTTCAGCTTCAACTTTATCGCCCACTTTCACCAGAATCTCAGTGACTTCAACTTCATCACCGCCGATGTCTGGCACGTTGACCTCTTTGCTGACGGCCGCAGCCGCCGGAGCAGGAGCCGCTTCCGCTTTTTTCTCTTCTGCCGCTGGTGCAGCAGCCGCTGCGCCTTCTGCTTCAAAGATCATGATCAGCGAACCGGTATTCACTTTGTCACCGGTAGAGATTTTAATCTCTTTCACTACGCCAGCCTGTGGCGAAGGCACTTCCATTGAGGCTTTATCGCCTTCCACGGTGATCAGCGACTGTTCAGCTTCAACTTTGTCGCCCACCTTCACCAGGATTTCGGTGACTTCAACTTCGTCTGACCCGATATCCGGTACGTTAATTTCGATAGCCATTACTCTCTTACCTCTTAAGCCAGACGCGGGTTAACTTTATCGGCATCGATGCTGAATTTGGTGATCGCTTCTGCCACCACTTTCTTATCGATTTCGCCGCGTTTAGCCAGCTCACCCAGCGCTGCAACCACAACATACGATGCATCCACTTCGAAGTGGTGACGCAGGTTTTCACGGCTGTCTGAACGACCGAAGCCATCGGTACCCAGTACGCGATAATCGCTTGAAGGAACGTAGCTGCGAACCTGTTCTGCGAACAGCTTCATGTAGTCGGTTGAGGCAACAGCTGGCGCTTCGTTCATCACCTGAGCGATGTACGGGACGCGTGGGGCTTCGGTTGGATGCAGCATGTTCCAGCGCTCACAATCCTGGCCATCACGAGCCAGTTCGGTGAACGAGGTGACGCTGTAAACATCAGAACCGATGCCATAGTCTTTCGCCAGGATCTGTGCCGCTTCACGCACGTGACGCAGGATAGAACCTGAACCCAGCAGCTGTACTTTGCCTTTGCTACCGTCTAAGGTTTCCAGCTTGTAGATACCTTTACGGATACCCTCTTCCGCACCCTGCGGCATCGCAGGCATGTGGTAGTTTTCGTTCAGCGTGGTGATGTAGTAGTAGATGTTTTCCTGCGCTTCGCCGTACATACGTACCAGGCCATCTTGCATGATGACCGCCACTTCGTACGCGTAAGACGGATCGTAAGAGATACAGTTCGGGATAGTCAGCGACTGAATGTGGCTGTGACCATCTTCATGCTGCAGACCTTCACCGTTCAGCGTCGTACGACCTGAGGTACCGCCGACCAGGAAGCCGCGCGCCTGTTGGTCGCCCGCCAGCCACATCAGATCGCCGATACGCTGGAAACCGAACATCGAGTAATAGATGTAGAACGGAATCATCGGCAGGTTGTTGGTGCTGTAAGAGGTCGCCGCCGCCAGCCAGGATGAACCTGCGCCCAGCTCGTTGATCCCTTCCTGCAGAATCTGGCCTTTCTCGTCTTCTTTATAGTAAGCAACCTGCTCACGGTCCTGCGGGGTGTACTGCTGGCCGTTCGGGCTGTAAATACCGATCTGACGGAACAGACCTTCCATACCGAAGGTACGCGCTTCATCCGCAAGGATTGGCACCAGACGATCTTTGATCGACTTGTTCTTCAGCATCACGTTAAGGGCACGTACAAACGCGATGGTGGTCGAGATCTCTTTGTTCTGCTCTTCCAGCAACGGTTTGAACTCTTCCAGCGTTGGCATCTCCAGCTTCTCGCTGAATTCTGCCTGACGGGTTGGCAGGTAGCCACCCAGCTTCTCACGCTGACCGTGCAGGTAGTTATACTCGTCAGAACCTTTCTCGAAGGTCACGTACGGCAGGCTTTCGATCTGATCGTCAGCCACTGGCACGTTGAAGCGATCACGGATGTAGCGAACGCCATCCATGTTCATCTTCTTCACCTGGTGCGCGATGTTTTTACCTTCCGCCGTGTCACCCATACCATAACCTTTGATGGTATGTGCCAGGATCAGGGTCGGCTGACCTTTGGTGTCCTGTGCTTTTTTCAGTGCTGCGTAGATTTTCTTCGGATCATGGCCACCACGGTTCAGGGCGAAGATCTCTTCGTCTGACCAGTCTTTCACCAGTGCAGCGGTCTCCGGGTATTTACCGAAGAAGTGCTCACGCACGTAGGCGCCATCACGGGATTTGAAGGTCTGGTAGTCACCATCAACGGTTTCGTTCATCAGCTGGATCAGTTTGCCGCTGGTGTCCTGCTTCAGCAGTTCATCCCAACGTGCGCCCCAGATCACTTTAATCACGTTCCAGCCAGCACCGGCAAAGATGCCTTCCAGCTCATTGATGATTTTGCCATTACCGGTAACCGGGCCATCAAGGCGCTGCAGGTTACAGTTAATGATGAACACCAGGTTGTCCAGCTTCTCACGGGTGGCGATGGTGATCGCACCTTTAGATTCTGGCTCATCCATCTCGCCATCACCGAGGAAGGCGTAAACGGTCTGGTTAGACGTGTCTTTCAGGCCACGGTGTTCCAGATATTTCAGGAACTTCGCCTGATAGATCGCGTTCAATGGACCGAGGCCCATAGAAACGGTTGGGAACTGCCAGAAATCAGGCATCAGTTTCGGGTGCGGGTAAGAAGACAGACCTTTACCGTGCACTTCCTGACGGAAGTTATTCATCTGTTCTTCAGTCAGACGGCCTTCAAGGAAAGCACGTGAGTAGATGCCTGGAGAAATATGGCCCTGGAAGTAAACCAGATCGCCGCCGTCTTTATCACTGCGCGCACGGAAGAAGTGGTTGAAGCACACTTCATAAATGGTGGCAGAAGACTGGAAAGATGAGAGGTGACCACCCAGCTCCAGATCTTTCTTCGATGCACGCAGGACCGACATAATGGCGTTCCAGCGAATTGCGGAACGGATACGACGTTCAAGAGAGGTGTTGCCCGGATAGTCCGGTTCATCTTCAACAGCAATAGAGTTGATGTAGTTACTGATAGCCGACGCACCGCCAGCCACTTTCACGCCACCTTTGCGTGCTGCGTTCAATACCTGATCAAGCAGATACTGCGCGCGCTCAACACCTTCTTCACGGATGACCGATTCGATCGCCTGTAGCCAGTCACGAGTTTCGATCGGATCCACGTCATTCTGTAAACGTTCTGACATGGGGTGTGTTCCTTATCTGTGTCTAATACGTTGAATTATCAGGAGCCTGTCTGCTTGTGCTTTGCTTCTGGTTCACAGCACAAGTAAGACAGGCCCGTCGTTTATGTCCGCACGTTCGTTGCCGTGCGTTATTCCTTACGTTGCTGTAAACGACGCAGGGAGCGTTCACGACGGCTCTGCTCCCGACTTCTATCCAGCAAGATTTCCTCAATAAACGCCAGGTGACGATGGGATGCCTCGCGTGCTTGTTCTGGCTCACGAGCCACAATCGCCTCAAAAATACTGGCGCGGTGACCGCTCACTTTCGCCAGCATTTCCCGGCGAGCGTAAAGCAATTCGAAATTCTGACGGACGTTTTGTTCCAGCATAGGGCCCATGGAACGCAGCAAATGTAAAAGCACCACATTATGGGCGGCTTCTGTGACAGCGATCTGATACTTCATCACTGCATCTGCTTCAGCATCCAGATCGCCGCTGTCCTGCGCCTGTTGGATGTGAACATGGCAGTCGCGAATACTCTGCAAGTCTTCATCCGTGCCACGTAGCGCCGCATAATAGGCAGCAACACCTTCCAGCGCGTGACGGGTTTCCAGCAGGTCAAACTGGGATTCTGGATGTTCGGCAAGCAGGCTGACTAAGGGATCGCTCATGCTTTGCCAGAGATTTGTTTGCACGAAGGTACCACCGCCCTGACGGCGTAGCAGCAGGCCTTTGGCTTCCAGGCTCTGAATCGCTTCGCGCAGGGATGGACGTGAGACATCAAACTGTTTCGCCAGTTCGCGCTCGGGGAGAAGCTTTTCACCTGGCTGGAGCGTCCCTTCCATAATGAGAGACTCCAACTGTTGCTCGATCGCATCGGAGAGCTTGGGTTGGCGAATTTTACTGTAAGCCATCTTCCCTTCTTATTGTGAAAACGTCCGGAGTAAATTGGTAATACCAATTGAAAAATGGTGCCCGTAAAGTAACAAAGTATTCACCTTGTGTCTATATGGCAGGCATCACACTTCCGGGGTATATCGCTGTTACAGCGCGCTAACTTACCGTGATAAAGGCATATATTTGCTCCGTAAGTGAATTGTTAACAGATTTCACTTTTACCAAACCTTACACTGAGTTAGCCCTAAGCCTTACAGGCAACCATAAGGGAAAGCTATTCGTGTTTATTGATTTTTCATGTCAGAAATAGCGCGAGCGACACCCAGTGGATAGTGCTGCTTTTTCAGCCATCTCTCAGCACAAAAAGCAAAAGCAGGTGCAAAGCGGCGCGCTTATCACTATTCTGGTCGCCATGGTAGTTTCAGCATGCACACAGCACGCCAAATACCGTAAAGAAAAGAATACATTGCGTAAAACAGCCTTACAGTGCGCGCACTGCAGGTGCACAATAACAACATCACGAGGTTTGTATGGAACAACAGCATGGCGAATCGCTGCACCGCGGCCTGAAAAATCGCCATATTCAGCTGATTGCGCTGGGCGGTGCCGTGGGTACTGGCCTGTTTCTGGGTAGCGCATCAGTGATCAAATCGGCCGGTCCAGCCGTGATTCTCGGTTATGCGATTGCAGGATTTATTGCCTTTCTGATTATGCGCCAGTTAGGTGAAATGGTCGTGGAAGAGCCGGTTGCCGGCAGCTTCAGCCACTTCGCCTATAAGTACTGGGGCAACTTTGCCGGTTTCGCCTCTGGCTGGAACTACTGGGTGCTGTATGTCCTGGTTGCCATGGCTGAACTGAGTGCCGTCGGTAAATACATCCAATTCTGGTATCCCGAATTCCCGACCTGGGCCAGTGCGGCGATCTTCTTCGTCGTCATCAACGCCATTAACCTGACCAACGTAAAAGTGTTTGGGGAAATGGAATTCTGGTTCGCGATCATCAAAGTCGTCGCGGTTATCGGCATGATCCTGTTCGGCGGCTGGCTGCTGTTCAGCGGCAACGCCGGTCCGCAGGCCAGCGTCACTAACCTGTGGAGCCAGGGTGGATTCCTGCCACACGGTATGACCGGCCTGGTGATGATGATGGCGATCATTATGTTCTCGTTTGGTGGTCTTGAGCTGGTGGGTATCACGGCGGCTGAGGCTGACAATCCGCAAGAAAGCATCCCGAAAGCCACTAACCAGGTACTGTGGCGTATCCTGATTTTCTATATTGGTTCACTGGCAGTGTTACTGTCATTGCTGCCATGGACGCGTGTCACCGAAGAGACCAGCCCGTTTGTGTTGATCTTCCACGAATTGGGTGATGCCTTCGTCGCCAACGCGTTGAATGTGGTGATCCTGACGGCGGCGCTGTCGGTCTACAACAGCTGCGTGTATTGCAACAGCCGTATGCTGTTCGGCTTAGCGCAGCAGGGCAATGCACCTAAAGCGCTGCTCAATGTTGATAAACGCGGCGTGCCAGTGGCAACCATTTTGGTCTCTGCAGTAGCCACAGCGCTGTGCGTCCTGATCAACTACCTGATGCCGGGCGAAGCCTTTGGCCTGCTGATGTCACTGGTGGTCTCTGCGCTGGTGATCAACTGGGCGATGATCAGCCTCGCGCACATGAAATTCCGTAAGAAGAAAGACCAGCAGGGTGTGACCACGCGCTTTAAAGCCGTGCTCTATCCGTTTGGTAACTGGCTCTGCCTCGCGTTCATGGCGGCCGTACTGGTCATCATGGCGATGACGCCGGGTATGGCGATTTCTGTGTGGCTGATTCCTGTCTGGATCATTATCCTGGCAGTGGGTTACACCATCAAAAATAAAGTGCAAGAAGCCTAATGTATGCTCTTGCCCGGCGCGTCAGCGCCGGGCAACATTCCTGATCTGCCTCACACTTTTCTGCGCCCACCTGTTTTGTCCATCTACGTGACCAATTGTTCCCCAGCAGGTTACTGATTTAACGCTGATAATTTCGTCTCACCTTTTCGCGGGAGACGAACAATGGAAGGCGCAGCGCTCTCATTCAGAGAGAAACTGGGATATGGCATGGGCGATGCCGGATGTAATATGATCGGCGGTGCGATCATGCTTTTCCTTAACTATTTCTACACCGATGTGTTTGGCCTCGCACCCGCGCTGGTCGGTACACTGCTACTTTCTGTTCGCGTGCTGGATGCCGTCACCGATCCCATTATGGGCGCCATCGCCGATCGTACCCAAAGCCGCTGGGGGCGTTTTCGCCCGTGGCTACTGTGGGTTTCCGTCCCCTATGTGCTGTTCAGCGTGCTGATGTTCACCACGCCAGACTGGAGCTATGACAACAAAGTTATCTGGGCCTTTGTCACCTACTTCTTGATGTCGCTCACCTACACCGCCATCAATATTCCTTACTGCTCGTTGGGCGGTGTGATCACCAACGATCCCGGTGAACGCGTCTCCTGCCAATCTTACCGCTTTGTGATGGTGGGCGTGGCGACACTGATCCTGTCGCTCTCTCTGCTGCCGATGGCCGAGTGGTTTGGCGGTGACAACAAAGCACGCGGATACCAAATGGCGATGAGCGTGCTGGCACTGATTGGCCTGGCGATGTTCCTGTTCTGTTTTGCCACGGTTCGCGAACGTATCCGTCCAGCCGCGCCCAGTAATGATGATTTGAAGAAAGATCTGCGTGACGTCTGGAAGAACGATCAATGGGTGCGCATTCTCCTGCTCACCTTCTGCAATGTTTGTCCTGGCTTTATCCGCATGGCCGCCACCATGTATTACGTTACCTGGGTAATGGGGCAATCCACGCATTTTGCCACGCTGTTTATTAGCCTGGGTGTGATTGGCATGATGTTCGGCAGTACGCTGGCAAAAATCCTCACCGACCGCTGGTGCAAGTTGAAGGTGTTTTTCTGGACCAATATCGCGCTGGCACTCTTCTCGTGCGGTTTCTATTGGATTGATCCTCATGCGACTGTGGCGGTTGTCGTCGCCTACTTCCTGCTGAATATCCTGCATCAAATCCCGTCACCGCTGCATTGGTCGCTGATGGCGGATGTCGATGATTATGGTGAATGGAAAACGGGAAAACGCATCACCGGCATGAGCTTCTCCGGTAACCTGTTCTTCCTCAAAGTGGGTCTGGCGGTGGCCGGTGCGATGGTTGGTTTCCTGCTGTCTATTTATGGCTATGACGCGGGTGCAAAGCAGCAGGCTCCCAACGCCATCAACGGCATCATGCTGCTGTTTACCGTGATTCCCGGTGTTGGCTATCTGATCACCGCCGGTGTAGTGCGCTTGCTGAAGGTGGATCGCAAACTCATGCGCATCATTCAGGATGATCTTGCGCTACGCCGTGCCAATGCACGTGAATTATCCCCTGCCTCCCTGACTGTCACCCCGCAACCTGGAGAGATCAAATGAGCTGGCCAAATCCCTTTATTACCCAACGCGCCGATCCATTTATCCTGCGTCATGGCGAAGGCTACTACTTCGTGGCATCGGTGCCGGAATATGATCGACTCGAAATCCGCTACGCTGACACACTGAATGGACTGATTGAGACGGAGGCGATTACGGTGTGGCGCAAGCCTGATACCGGGCCGTATAGTGCGTTAATTTGGGCGCCGGAACTGCACCATATCAATGGACAATGGGTGATTTACTTTGCTGCTGCGCCAACACGCGACATCAAAGATGGCCTGTTTCAGCATCGCATGTATGCCCTGGTGTGTGATGACAGCAATCCGCTTTCCGGCCACTGGCAACCTGTTCGCCGAGTGTTTACCCCAATCGACTCTTTCTCGCTTGATGCGACGCATTTCGTGCATCAGGGCAAAAACTGGTATCTGTGGGCACAGAAGGATCCCGCTATTCCGGGTAATTCCAATCTCTATCTCGCGGAATTGCTTAATCCCTGGACGCTGAAAAGCGCACCGGTGATGCTCAGCCGGCCGGAGTATGAGTGGGAGTGCGCAGGCTTTAGCGTCAATGAGGGCCCAGCAGTTATTCATCACGGCGATCGGCTGTTTGTCACCTATTCCGCCAGCGCAACTGATGAGAATTACTGCCTGGGAATGCTCAGCATCGACATGATGGCCGATCCGCTCGACAGCACTGCCTGGCAGAAATCTGCGCGTCCAGTCTTCACCACCAGCTGGGAAAATCAGCAGTATGGGCCGGGGCATAACAGCTTTACGCGGGACGAAAACGGCAGGGACGTGCTGGTGTATCACGCGCGGAATTACACCGAAATTGAAGGCGATCCATTATGGGATCCGAATCGCCATACGCGCCTGAAGTACATTGAATGGCGCGAAGACGGCACACCAGATTTCGGTGTACCGCCTGCCGATCACACCAGCGTGCCGTAAATGGTCAGCAACGCGACCACAACCACCAGCACTAACGATATCCGCTTCGCCAGCGCCACGGCCACCCGTGGCGTTTCCACTTTATCCATATGCGGATCGCGCGCCAGCGAGAATTGCGCCAGACTGGTCAGCACCTGATATTGCGAACGATGCCGATCGCTTAGCGAGGCAAACCACGCAGGCAATGCCCGCTCACCGTGGCCTAACAGCGCATAAGCCACACCTGCCAGTCGCACCGGGATCCAGTCCAGCACGTGCAGTATGCTGTCTACACCTGACTGCGCGCGCTCCAGTGGAGAATGGTGTTTTGCCAGCCAACTTTGCCAGGCACGCAAGAAGGCATAACCCACCAGCAGCACCGGTCCGTAAGGGCCACCGACCACAAACCAGAACAGTGGCGCGAGGTAAAAGCGGAAGTTAATCCAAATCAGCGCATTTTGTAGCTCACGCAGAAACTCGCGTTCGCTGCACTCAACAGGCACACCATGAATCAGTGTCAGCTCCGCTGCCATGGCCTGATGCGCCGCTTCATCATCGTGGCTGGCGGCTTTCAGGTAGCGATGATAGTGCAGACGCACCGAGCCTGCGCCGATACACAGCAAGCCCACCACAATCCAGAATGCCAGTTGTGCCACGCCAAACAGAATGCCTTTCAGACTCCACACCAACAGCCAGACGATCAGCATCGCGATGAGGGTCATCACCAACGTGCGCAGCAGTGAAAATCGCTGGCGTCCGCGAAACAGCGGCTCCAGACGATGATCCAGCTGCCAATGCTCACCCAATTTAAACAGGCGTTCCCAACCTAACACTAATAACAAGCTAAACAACGTCATACCTGCTCCTGCTGTTTCAGGGATTCTCCTGCCTGATAGACTCTTTATAGCGTATCCAGTCAAATGCGGGGCCTGGATCGGTTTTGCGCTGTGGCGCGATATCGCTGTGTCCGGTGATGCGTTCCAGCGTCAGCGGATAGTGCTTAAGCAACAAGGCCGTGACCTTTTTTAAGGTCTTATACTGCGCGTCGGTATACGGCAACGTATCCGTGCCTTCCAGCTCAATGCCCATCGAGAAATCATTACAGTTTTCTCGCCCGGCAAATTGCGACACACCGGCATGCCATGCACGCTGATCAAACGAAACATACTGCACCAACTCACCATCACGACGAATCAGGCAGTGCGCCGCCACGCGCAGCTGCGCGATATCGGCAAAATAGGGGTGAGCATCCGGCGGCAAGGTCCCGGTAAACAGTTGATCAATCCACGGGCCACCAAATTCACCCGGCGGCAAACTGATATTATGAATAATCAGCAACGAGGGAATTTCATTTTCCGGTCGTTGGTTAAAGTGCGGCGAGGGCACTTTGCGCGCGCTGGTAATCCAGCCATCTTCCAGTTTCATGTTCTAAATCCCAGGCAAAATCAGGCTGAGAATAACATGTTTCCCCTTTTCGGCTTGTGACTTAATGCGAATGGCGAACGGTGTTAAGTATACTAAACATTTCAGCTATCACGACTGGCAATAGGCTATAAATCAGGCTAAGGTGAGCGCAGTTAAATCCGATTAATGGAGTGGCATAAGCATGGCATCGCGTCGTTACGATCCCGATCATCGTCGTCAGGAACTGATTAAGCGTATTGAGCAGGACATCCCCGAAGCCGTTGCGCGCGCACTTCGGGAGGATTTAGGTGGTGAGGTGGATGCTGACCGTGACATCACCGCCCTGCTCTTACCGGAAGATAAACAGGCCGAAGCACAGATCATCACGCGTGAAGCCGGTGTTTTTTGTGGTAAACGCTGGGTGCAGGAAGTGTTTATCCAGCTTGGCAATAAAGTCACGATTGTCTGGCATGTTGAAGAGGGTCAAAATGTCGCAGCTGACCAGTTGCTATTCGAGTTAAAAGGTCCGGCCCGGCTGCTGTTAACCGCTGAACGAACTGCATTAAATTTCGTCCAAACGCTTTCCGGGGTGGCCACGGAAGTGAGTCGTTATGTCGACTTGCTCGACGGCAGCGAAACGCAATTGCTGGATACGCGCAAAACCTTGCCTGGCCTACGCACAGCGCTGAAATATGCCGTATTGTGTGGCGGCGGCAGTAACCATCGGCTGGGTCTTTCCGATGCCTTCCTGATCAAAGAAAACCATATTATTGCCAGCGGTTCGGTACGCAAAGCCGTTGAGAAAGCGCTGTGGCTGGCTCCCGATGAACCGGTTGAAGTAGAGGTAGAGAGCCTGCAGGAACTGCAGGATGCGATTGATGCCGGTGCCGACATTATCATGCTAGATAACTTTAGCTTCGAGATGATGCATGAAGCCGTCCTTCTCACCGACAAACGTGCCCTGCTGGAAGTCTCCGGTAACGTCACGGAAGCCACGCTGCCGCAAATTGCCAAAACCGGCGTCGACTTCGTGTCCGTGGGGGCATTGACCAAGCACTTGCGCGCCATGGATCTCTCCATGCGCTTTCGCGACAACTAAATCCTCCCTCTTACCGCCGCAATTGCGCGGCGGTTTGTGAGTCGCCTTCCTGTTTATTGATACTTCTTCTGCAAACGCGGCGATTCATTACATCCTGCCTTCCAGCGTTAAACCGTCTCACTATCGCTTTCAGACGCCGTTTTCTACCTTAGCCGCTCCACAACAAGGAGCTGAATAATGGATAGACAACAAGGTTTTACCCTCATCGAATTGATGATAGTGATTGGCATTGTGGCCATTCTTAGTGCTATTGGCCTGCCCAGCTACCAAAATTATCTACAACGCGCCGCGCTGACTGACATGCTGCAAACCATGGTGCCTTATAAAACCGCCGTGGAACTCTGCGCGATTGAACGTGGCGGCCCCACTCAGTGCCAGGCGGGTGCAGGCGGCATTCCTGCTGCCAAAGGTTCACGCTATGTGGCCTCGCTAACCGTCGTGAATGGCGCCATCACCTTAACGGGTCAGGAGAGTCTTACCGGGTTGAGTGTAGAAATGACACCTATCTGGAACACCACGGAAGGCACGCTGGACTGGCAACGCAGTTGCACCAGCACCAATGCCAGTCTGCGCGACAGCTGTCTTGAACAGTTCCGCTTCACCGATAAGGACACTCACTGATGGCACAGCCCAATACCCCGATCCAGACCTTATGCGCACGTTACCAGGCGGTGATGCTTCAGCATGACGCCACATCACTGCGCGTCGCAGTAGCCGAGACGCCCGATCCGCTGCTGCTGGAAGCCCTGCAATTCGCCAGTCAGTGCAAAGTGGAAGTCGAGTGCTGGCCAGCGGCACGACTGGAGCAACTCCTGCACACCCCTGATGACTCGGCGACGTTGCACGAACCGGCCGCTACCGAAACAGCGATTAATGCCGTTGAACAGATTTTGCGCCAGGCGATCCAACGCCGTGCTTCTGACGTGCATTTTGAACCTCAGCAGCAGGGGTTACGCGTCCGATTACGTATTGATGGCGTCTTGCACAAACTGTCACATTTGCCAGATGCACCTACGGCTGCGGTGCTTGCCAGACTGAAAATCCTCGGCGGGCTGGATATCGCCGAGCGTCGCTTGCCACAAGATGGGCAATTCACACTGAACCTTGACGATCAACAGGCCGCATTTCGCCTTTCTACTTTACCCATTAGTCACGGTGAGAAAGCCGTGGTGAGACTGCTGCAAAGTGAAAACAGCGCGATCGCATTGGATAAACTCGGCATGCCGGTTACCCAACTCCGGTTACTGAAGCACGCGCTGGCTAAACCTCAGGGACTGATACTGGTCACCGGGCCTACCGGCAGCGGTAAAACCTTTACCCTCTACAGCGGATTAAGCGCTCTGAATGTGCCGGATAAAAATGTCTGCAGTGTAGAGGATCCCGTTGAAATTCCATTAGAGGGCATTAACCAGACGCAAATCCAACCGCGGAGCGGGCTCGATTTTAACCGTGTACTGCGGGCTCTGCTGCGACAGGATCCGGATGTGATTATGGTGGGCGAAATCCGCGATGCCGAAACGGCCAGCATTGCCGTTAAAGCGGCGCAGACCGGACATCTGGTGCTATCAACATTGCACACCAATTCGACGGCAGAAACGCTCACGCGTCTGCGACAGATGGATATTCCCGGTTACCTGCTCGGCCCGGCATTACAGTTAGTCATCGCGCAGCGTCTGGTACGACGGCTCTGCGAGCACTGCCGCCAGCCAGCGCAGGCCATTGCACATCTGCCACACGAAATCTGGCCAGGCACCTTACAAACATGGCGCGCCCCAGGCTGTGACCACTGCTTCTCGGGCTATTACGGACGCCTGGCGTTATTTGAGGTGCTGCCGATGAGTAACAAGTTACAGAACGCGATTTCTGCCGATATGCCGCTGGAGCACATCATCTCACTGGCCAATGAAGGCGGGATGAAAACCCTGCTCGCCGCCGGGTTGGAGGCTGTGAGTCGCGGTGACACCTCCTTTGAAGAAGTTCAGCGGGTTGTGGGATTGGAGGATGGCTAATCTCTACCATTATCGCTGGCAGGCGCTGGACACGCTGGGCGCGTTACGGCAAGGAACCTCATTAGTTGCCAGTCAGGAAGAGCTCCTGCAGCAACTCTCAGATCGCGGTATGATGCCGGTTAGCTGGCAGCGTGGGCAATGCTGGCGCACGCGTGACTGGAAGTGGCAGCACAAAATTGACCTTGTTCGCCAGTTGGCGACCTTGCTCAAGGCAGGATTGCCGCTGGCGGAGAGTCTGACGTTGCTGGCTGAGGGGCACCCGCATGCTGGCTGGCGCGAACTGCTTAATGAATTGCAACGTCGGGTAATGGCCGGAGAGGCATTTTCATCTGCACTCCGCGCCTGGCCGCAGATCTTCCCCGCGCTGTTTCCGGCATTAATGGAAGTGGGTGAACTCACCGGTCAGCTTGATGAATGCTGTCGCCAGCTGGCGTTACAGCAAAGCAAGCAACAGCACTTGAGACAGAAAGTGGTTAAAGCTCTGCGCTATCCATTGTTTATCTTGCTGGTGGCGCTGGCGGTGAGTGCGGGCATGTTGCTGTTTGTGCTGCCCGAATTTGTCTCCGTGTATGCCAGTTTTGATGCCCCCCTTCCCGCCTTCACCGCCGCCGTGATGAGTCTGTCAGCGTTTTTACAACAGGCAGCGCTCCCCCTGGCGATAACGATAATGTGCTTATTGTTCGGCGCAAGGTGGGTTTACCGTGGTTCTGTGCTCTGGCAAATTCGTGTTCATCGCTGGCTATTGCGTCTGCCGTTGCTTTCAACACTCTGGCGCGGTGGTCAGCTCAGCCAGATTTACGCCATCCTGCAATTAACGCAGCAGGCTGGACTCACGTTATTACAAAGTCTGCAAGCCGTTGAGGTCACGCTGGGATCGCCACTGTGGCGTGAGGCGATTATCGCGTTACAGCGGCATATCGCTGGCGGCTTACCACTGCATCAGGCGATGCAGCATCATCTGCTTTTCACCGCGCTCTGTGCACAACTGATCCGTGTCGGTGAGGAAGCGGGGGCGCTGGATGTCATGCTGGCACGATTAGCGGAGTGGCATGAAGCACAAACGCTGATGCGGGCTGATGCACTGGCGGCTTCGCTCGAACCCTTGATGATGATCGTGATCGGTGGAATTGTCGGCACGTTAGTGATTGCCATGTATCTGCCGGTATTTGGCTTAGGGGATGCGATTCGTTGACAGATGCGCACGGTGCGCATCTGTCTGCAACCTTCAACCTTCAACCTTCAACCTTCAACCTTCAACCACCGATAATCGACCTTCAGCCATCAGCCATCAGCCATCAGCCATCAGCCATCAGCCATCAGCCATCAGCCATCAGCCATCAGCCATCAGCCATCAGCCATCAGCCATCAGCGCGTGAATACCCGATTTTCCTGTTCCGCCACACGAATAAACGTGGTGCGTTTTGTCAGTTCTTTAAGGCGTGCTGCACCCACGTAAGTGCAGGCCGAACGCAGGCCGCCGAGGATATCCTTCACGGTGTCCTCCACCGGGCCGCGCAGCGGCAGGCGAACGGTTTTCCCTTCCGCAGCACGATACTGGGCGACCCCACCGACATGGCGTTTCATCGCGGATTCTGAGCTCATACCATAGAACAACATAAACTGCTCGCCCTGCTCTTCGACAACGTTCCCCTCGCACTCATCGTGCGCCGCCAGCATGCCGCCGAGCATGACAAAATCTGCCCCACCACCGAAAGCTTTCGCGATATCCCCCGGCACTGAACAACCGCCATCGCTGACAATCTGGCCGCCAAGGCCGTGCGCCGCATCGGCACACTCAATCACCGCAGACAGTTGCGGGTAACCGACGCCGGTTTTTACACGCGTGGTGCAGACCGAACCGGGGCCAATGCCGACTTTGACGATATCCGCGCCAGAGAGGATCAACTCCTCGACCATTTCACCGGTGACCACATTTCCCGCGCAAATGGTTTTGCCAGGGAAACTTTCACGCACTCGCTGCAGGAACTCAACAAAGTGCTCGGAGTAACCGTTGGCAACATCAATGCAGATGAAATTAAGCTGAGGCGATAAAGCGAGAACAGCGGCGAGCTTAACGAAATCGGCTTCGGAGGTACCGGATGACACCATCACATGCCCAAGCACTGCAACCGGCACGCGCTGGATAAATGCCTGCCAGGCTTCCACGCTGTAATGTTTATGCACTGCCGTCAGGACATTGAAGCCCGCCAGTGCTTCGGCCATGGTGAATGTGCCCACGGTGTCCATATTGGCGGCAATCACCGGAACGCCGGTCCAGTTCAGACCTGAATGCTTGAAAGTGTAGGTGCGTTCGAGTTCAACCTCAGAACGGCTTTTCAGGGTGGAGCGTTTGGGGCGGATCAAAACATCTTTAAAGCCCAGTTTTAAATCTTCTTCAATACGCATAGCTGAGAGTCCTGGTTAGTGACGACGAACCGCAGTTCGGGTAGCGCTCACGGCTCCAGTGTCGTTATCATACGCGCCATTCGTTCCGCGACAAGACTGCGAATTTCACTTTATTTAAGCTACAATCCCTTAAATTTAGCTGAGAAAATTGATTGTGATCATGCTCTCATCTTATTGCGGCTGATGGTCGCCCAATGAAGACAATTTTGAGAGAACGCTATGCCTTTTACCGTTGCGCTCACCGGAGGAATTGGCAGTGGTAAAAGCACCATTGCCAACGCTTTCACCGCGCTAGGCGTTGATATTATTGATGCTGATGTGATTGCGCGAGAAGTGGTTGAACCTGGTTCACCCGCCCTGCAGGCGATCGTTAAACGCCATGGTGAGTCAATATTGACCGCCGAAGGAGCGTTGTATCGGGCACGGCTGCGCGAGATTATTTTTCAGCAGCCGAAAGAAAAAAACTGGCTAAATCAGCTGCTTCATCCTCTTATTAATGCCCGTACACAGCAGCTAAAATTATTGGCAACGTCACCCTATGTGTTATGGGTGGTGCCGCTATTGGTTGAAAACGGGTTACAGCATCAGGCTGACCGGGTTCTGGTGGTTGATGTGGATGAAGCTACGCAGTTGCGGCGCACTCAGCAGCGTGATGGCATCACACTTAGCCAGGCAAAAAATATTCTTGCCGCACAGGCCAGCCGCGAGCAGCGTCTGGCCTGTGCGGATGACATCATCGATAACAGTGGTACGCCCGAGCAGGCGTTGCCGCGCGTTGCTGAACTTCACCAGCGTTATTTACGCCTGGCAGCAACCGGACAGGATTAACATCATGAGTACAGTCGTTCTGTTTGAACACCCGCTGAATGAGAAGATGCGCACCTGGCTGCGCGTGGAGTCATTACTTAACCAACTGCATGAAACGGTGCCCGTGGTGAATTCCGTCTCTGCATTAGGGGTATTTCGCATCATTGGTGATCTGTTAGATATCTTTGAGCGCGGTGATATGCGTACCGAGTTATTGAAAGAGCTGGAGCGCCAGCAGCAGAAACTTCGCGCCTGGCTTGATGTGCCAGGTGTGGACGAGCACACCGTCAGTAGCCTGCGTGACCGATTGAAACAGCAATCCAGCGAGCTGAATGCGGCACCGCGTATGGGCCAGCAATTGCGCGAAGATCGGTTGATTGGATTGGTACGCCAGCGATTGAGCATTCCTGGTGGCTGCTGCAGTTTTGATTTGCCGAGCCTGCATATCTGGCTGCACCAGCAGCAGTCACAGCGTGATTTGCAGGTTAACGGCTGGCTGGCGTCACTGGTTCCTCTGCGCAATAGTCTGACCATGATCCTTGATCTGGTGCGTCAGTCAGGCGTATTTCGCCATCAAACCAGCCTGAACGGTTTTTATCAGGATAATGCCGAAGGTTCGGATTTGTTGCGCCTCCAGCTCACCCTCGAAGATGCGCTGTACCCGCAGGTTTCAGGCCATAAAAGCCGTTATGCCATTCGATTCCTGCCACTGGACAGCGAGCGTGGTGAAGTGCCAGCCCGATTGAATTTTGAATTAGCGTGTTGTTGAGGTTGTTATGCAGGAAGAGTTGATTACCGTACCTTGTCCCAACTGCGGTAAAGATGTGATGTGGGATGAGCTGAGTCCTTGGCGCCCGTTTTGCAGCAAGCGCTGCCAGCTGATTGATTTGGGCGAATGGGCCGCCGAAGAGAAGCGCATTCCCAGCGATAGCGATCTGACCGACAGCGATGACTGGAGCGAAGAACAGCATTAATAAGAGATAAGGGGCTTACGCCCCTTTGCTTAAATTTCGTCAGCGACCAGGCGAGCGATAAGTTCGTGGTTGGCAGGAGGAAACTCTTCCGCGACTATATCACGCTGTTCCACCCAACGCTGTGGCTGCCCTTCACGGCCGTACGGCTCACCGTTCCAACCTTCCACCAGGAAGAAGTGCAATGTGACGCGCAGATCGTCATAGCTATGATCGGCCAAACCAATCGCCTTCGCGGCTGTCACCTCAATGCCGGTCTCTTCCATCAATTCGCGTTTTAACGCTTGTTCAGCGGTTTCATCCTGTTCAATTTTTCCGCCAGGAAACTCCCATTTATTCGCCATGTAGGAGCTCGCCGCACGCTGGGCAAGGAAGATCTGACGGCTGGCATTGCGAATGATGCCCACTGCGACTTGCAGGTGTTTCATAAGCTGAATTCCGCTTTTAATTAATGAGCGCTGATAGTAATGCAGTCGTCAGGCAATGTTAACTCTGTGGCGACGGCCAAAAGAAAAAGGAGCCCGAAGGCTCCTCGTTTATCAGGCCAGGCGGCCATGACACTGTTTGTATTTCTTACCGGAACCGCATGGGCACAAATCGTTGCGTCCTACTTTGCGCTCCCCACCCTGTGCAGCCAGGGCCGCAGCTGCTGCGGTTTCGTCATCAACATGGCTCAGCTGTTGTTGCTGTGCCAGACGCTCAGCCTCTTCACGGCGTTGCTGTTCCATCGCCTCGACTTCTTCCGGCATGCGCACCTGCACTTTGCTCAGGGTGCTGATCACTTCATACTTCAGTGACTCCAGCATGGCGGCGAACATCGAGAAGGACTCGCGCTTGTATTCCTGCTTCGGATCTTTCTGCGCATAGCCACGCAGATGGATGCCCTGACGCAGATAATCCATCGCCGCCAGATGCTCTTTCCACAGTGAATCCAGCGTTTGCAGCATCACGCCTTTTTCGAAGTTACGCATCATTTCAGCGCCAACCACTTCTTCTTTCGACACGTAGTTTTCATGCGCACGGCTCATGATACGTTCACGCAGCGTTTCTTCATGCAGATCCGGCTCTTTATCCAGCCATTCTGCAATCGGCAGATCCAGATCGAAATCGTTGCGCAGACGCTCTTCAAGGCCCGGAATATCCCACATTTCTTCCAGCGACTGCGGTGGAATGTAGGTGTCGATAGTGGCCTTGAACACATCTTCACGGATGCTGTTGATGGTTTCAGACACATCAGACACGTCCAGCAGTTCATTACGCTGACTGTAGATAGCGCGACGCTGATCGTTGGCCACATCATCGTATTCCAGCAGCTGCTTACGGATGTCGAAGTTACGGCTTTCCACTTTACGCTGTGCATTGGCGATGGCTTTGGTGACCCACGGATGCTCAATCGCTTCGCCTGGCTTCATGCCCAGTTTACGCATCATGTTAGACACACGATCCGAAGCAAAGATACGCATCAACGCATCTTCCATTGACAGGTAGAAGCGTGATGAACCCGCATCACCCTGACGACCGGCACGACCGCGCAGCTGGTTATCGATACGACGTGATTCGTGACGCTCAGTACCGATAATGTGCAGACCGCCCGATGCCAGAACTGCATCATGGCGCAGTTTCCAGGCTTCTTTGATGGCCTGAATCTGCGCTTCTGAAGGTTCATCCAGCGCTGCCACTTCGGCCTGCCAGCTGCCGCCCAACACGATATCGGTACCACGACCTGCCATGTTGGTTGCGATGGTGACTGCAGCTGGTTGACCTGCCTGTGCCACGATATCCGCTTCGCTGG
Organism: Pantoea sp. Seng; assembly: GCF_009829935.1. NCBI lineage: Bacteria > Pseudomonadati > Pseudomonadota > Gammaproteobacteria > Enterobacterales > Erwiniaceae > Pantoea > Pantoea sp. Seng. The sequence continues at coordinate 118,854 of NZ_SZZV01000009.1, forward strand.
CGTGGAATTTGGCGTTCAGTACGCTGTGTTTGATACCCGCGCGCGTCAGTTCGTTAGAGACCACCTCTGATTTCTCAATCGAAATGGTTCCGACCAGCACCGGCTGGCCTTTCGCAGTGCAAGTACGAATGTCTTCGATGATCGCGTCGATCTTCTCTTTCTCGGTCATATAGACCAGGTCAGCCATATCTTTACGCACCATCGGACGGTTAGTTGGCACCACGATGGTATCGAGTTTATAGATCGAGCTGAATTCAAATGCTTCGGTATCAGCAGTACCGGTCATACCGGCCAGTTTTTCGTAAATACGGAAGTAGTTCTGGAAGGTGATGGAAGCCAGCGTTTGGTTCTCGTTCTGGATTTCCACGCCTTCTTTGGCTTCAACAGCCTGGTGCAAACCATCAGACCAGCGACGTCCCTGCATGGTACGGCCAGTGTGCTCATCAACGATGATCACTTCGCCATCTTTTACGATGTAATCGACATCGCGGGTAAACAGCGCATGCGCACGCAGTGCAGCCGTCACGTGGTGCATCAGCATGATGTTGGTTGGCGAGTAAAGTGACTCACCTTCTTCCATAATGCCCTGGCTCACCAGCAGCTCTTCAACTTTTACCAGACCACGCTCGCTCATGTGAGCCTGACGTGCTTTCTCATCGACCCAGAAGTCGCCTTCACCCTGGAAGGTTTCTGAGTCTTCCTTCTCCTGGCGTACCAGGTGAGGAATGATTTTATTCACTTTGGTGTACAGCTCGGAGCTGTCTTCAGCAGGACCGGAGATGATTAACGGCGTACGCGCTTCATCGATCAGGATGGAATCCACCTCATCCACCAACGCGTAGTGCAGTTTACGCTGTACACGCTCTTCCGGGCTGAATGCCATGTTGTCGCGCAGGTAGTCGAAGCCGTATTCGTTGTTAGTACCGTAGGTGATATCCGCAGCATAGGCAGCGCGTTTCGCCACCGCGGGCATGTTTGGCAGGTTGATACCGATAGACAGACCCAGGAACTCGAACAGTGCACGGTTGTTTTCGGCATCACGCTGAGCCAGGTAATCGTTCACCGTGACCACGTGCACGCCTTTACCGCTCAATGCGTTCAGGTAAGCCGGTAGTGTTGCCGTCAGGGTTTTACCTTCACCGGTACGCATCTCGGCGATGCAACGCTCATTCAGCACCATGCCGCCAATCAGCTGTACATCGAAGTGGCGCATACCAAACACACGTTTACTGGCTTCACGCACCGTGGCAAAGGCTTCAGGAATCAGGCTTTCAAGGCTTTCACCTTTCTTCAGGCGTTCACGGAACAGGTCGGTCTTGGCTTTCAGTTCGTCATCCGAGAGCTTGACGAAATCCGGCTCCATCTTATTGATGACATCGACGATTTTGCGCATGCGGCGCAGAGTACGATCGTTGCTGCTGCCGAATACTTTGGTTAACAATTTGATTAACATGGTAAATTTTTCTCAATTCAGCCGCATTCATGCGGGCTGGAAAATCTAAAACAGGATGTGGAAAATCGTTAGCTGTTAAGCAATGGCAGGCCCGGCGCGGATGCCATGAATAGCAGCCTGCCAGTCAGCAGAAGTGTGAATTTGAGGTTCGCGATGACGCAGCGTTTCCTGCGGCTCTAATGCAATAGCGGGTTGAGCTGGCGATGTGAGTAGCGCCTGCAGCGAATCGATTAACGCCAGCTTTTGTACCGCCAGCGGGACTGTATGACTCTCTTCCGCTTCTGCTGGTGGCGTCATGCTAAATGAGAGGTGGCGAATGACCGTGCGAATGGCATGCTGATGCCAGTAATCGACATTGAAATTAGGTCGACGCGCACTTTCCTGCAGACGGATTAAATGATCGAAATGAACAACATTGCCAACAAACAGGCTGCTGATGGGCGAGTCTGTCGCCGTGGACTCCGCACTTTGCGCACAGGCAGGCAAGCCCAAACTGGCCGCCACCATCCCTAACAAGAGATGAGGCCAGAAGTAGCGTCTGCCTAATTGTCGCCAGCGTGAGAAAATCCCGATCACAACCTGTCCACAGTTAAATAAAGTAATGAAGCCGTTGCGGATATCCGCGAACCTGCTCATATGAGCGCCAGATAATAGCACTTATGTGGGGCCAGGACACCAGTGATTAAAGGGCTTACAGGGGATTTCACGTTTATTTGTACAGGCTTTCGCCAGTGATAGCAGAGAATTGAGAGCGGTCTTGCAGGAATAAAAAACAGGCAATAAAAAACGGCAGCTTCCACTGACCGGAGAGGGTGTCAGGGAAACTGCCGTTTTTATGACTGACTTACGCCAGAACTAAATTTGGTGCTTTGAATGCCAGTGGCAGTTCAGCTTCGTCTTCGAAGGTCGCCCATTCCCAGGCTTCCTGCTTCGCCAGCACCGCTTGAAGCAATTTGTTGTTTAACGCATGGCCTGATTTAAACGCAGAGAATGCGCCAATCACGTTGTGGCCACACATAAACAGATCGCCGATCGCGTCCAGCATTTTGTGACGAACGAACTCATCTTCAAAGCGCAGACCGTCTTCGTTGAGTACGCGGAAATCATCAAGACCAATCGCACAATCTAAGCTACCGCCCAGGCACAGGCCTTTAGACTGCAGATATTCGATTTCACGCATAAAACCAAAGGTGCGCGCACGACTGATTTGGCGAACAAACGCATCAGCCGAGAAGTTTAACTGGTAACGCTGCGAGCTTGAGTCAATTGCCGGATGTTTGAAGTCGATAGTAAAGTCGAGTGAGAAACCATTGTAAGGTTTGATCTCGGCCCACTTATCGCCATCTTCAACACGCACCGTCTGCTTAACGCGTACGAATTTCTTCGCACTGTTCAGCTCTTCGACGCCTGCATCCATCAGCAAGTAGACAAAAGGCGCGGCACTGCCATCCATAATTGGGATTTCGGGCGCATCGACTTCAACAATAATGTTGTCGATACCCAAGCCTGCCAATGCAGCATTCAGGTGTTCAACCGTCGATATACGCACGCCTTCATCATTCACCAGGCAGGTACTCAGCATGGTGTCGCGCACGTATTTTGCATCAGCCGGGAAATCAACCGGTGGATTCAAGTCAGTGCGACGATAGATGACCCCGGTATTAGCCGACGCAGGGCGTAAGGTCAGCGTGACTTTCTTGCCGGTATGTAAACCGACACCTGTCGCCTGAACAATACGTTTTAATGTCCTTTGTTTGATCATCGCATTATCTCGCAATATTACCCATCCGACCGCCAGTATAAATTACCAGCGGGCGAATACTTTAGCACAAAGAGCGGAGAATCCCAATTCTCAGGATATTCTTAGTCTGCCTGCTTACGCAGGAAGGCTGGAATATCAAGATAATCTGGCTCTTTATTGGACGATGCTGGCTGGTCGTTGACCACTTTCGCTGCCGGCTTCTGCTCCTGCGGCAACGGCGCCATACCGTGCTGCTGGTAGCGATGATCCATCACTGGCTGAGAAGCCGGTTTGTTGGTCACCAGCGTAATTTCTGGACGCTTGTCCATGCCAATACCGGTTGCAACGACGGTCACGCGCAGTTCGTCGTTCATCTCTGGGTCCAGAGAAGTACCGATGACCACGGTCGCGTTGTCAGAGGCGAAGGCGCGGATAGTGTTACCCACGGTTTCGAACTCATCCAGACGCAGGTCGAAGCCCGCCGTGATGTTGACCAGCACGCCGCGCGCACCAGACAGATCGATATCTTCCAGCAGTGGGCTGGAGATCGCCATTTCGGCTGCTTCTTCGGCACGGTCTTCACCGCACGCCACGCCGGAGCCCATCATGGCGTAACCCATTTCTGACATCACGGTACGCACGTCCGCGAAGTCAACGTTCATCAAGCCTGGGCGAGTAATCAGCTCGGCGATACCCTGCACCGCACCTTTCAGTACGTCGTTGGCTGCACCAAAGGCATCCAGCAGAGAGATACCGCGACCCAGCACTTTTAACAGCTTGTCGTTCGGGATGGTGATCAGTGAATCAACATGCTTAGACAGCTCAGCGATACCCTGTTCAGCAAAAGCCATACGCTTTTTGCCTTCGAAATTGAAGGGCTTGGTCACCACCGCAACGGTCAGGATACCCAAATCTTTTGCTACTTCTGCCACGACTGGCGCTGCACCGGTACCGGTACCGCCGCCCATGCCTGCAGCGATAAACACCATGTCTGCCCCTTCCAGCGCAGAACGCAGTGCTTCACGATCTTCCTCAGCTGAGGTACGACCCACCTCCGGGTTTGCACCAGCACCGAGACCCTTGGTGATACCGGTCCCGATCTGGATCGTCTGGCCAACCGCTGTCTTACGCAACGCTTGCGCGTCGGTGTTTACAGCGAAGAATTCTACACCTTCGATACGCTCGCGTACCATGTGCTCTACGGCGTTGCCACCGCCGCCGCCGACGCCGATGACTTTAATCACCGCGTCATTGGTTAATTCCATAGGTTCAAACATGATTTCTCTCCGTTATGTGCCTGTCGCCTGGAGATCATAAACATTGCCTACATGATCTCCTTTTTCAAAAATTAAAACTCTTTCTTCAGCCAGCTATTGATACGTTTAAACCAGTTGCCCACTGAAGCACGTTTTTCCGTTTCTGCATCACCGTTCATGTGTGACTCTTTGCCGTAATGCAGCAGACCGACTGCAGTTGAGTAATACGGCTCCTGCGCATAATCCGTCAGGCCGGTGATGTTAAGTGGCTGACCAATACGCACCTGCGTATGAAATACACGCTGGGCGCAAGCGGCCAAACCTTCAATCTGTGCTGCGCCACCGGTCAGCACGATGCCTGCTGCCAGGTGGTGTTTCACGCCCTGCTGGCGCAGTTGCTCCTGCAGTTGCAGAATCTCGTCATTCACCAGATTCAGCAATTCGGTGTAACGCGGCTCAATCACTTCTGCCAGCGTTTGGCGTTGCAGACTGCGCGGTGGACGTCCACCGACGCTCGGCACTTCGACGTTTTCATCTTTGCCAACAATCGAACCCAACGCACAACCATGGCGTACTTTGATCGCTTCCGCATCGGTTGGCGGTGTGCCGAAGGCATAGGCGATATCACTGGTCACCACATTCCCTGCATAAGGGATCACTTTGGTGTGACGCAGTGCGCCGCCGGTGTAAACCGCGATATCCATTGTACCGCCACCGATGTCAACAACACAGACGCCCAGCTCACGTTCATCTTCAGTCAGAACCGAGAAACTGGATGCCAGTCCGGCAAAAATCAGTTGGTCAACTTTCAGGCCGCAACGTTCAACGGCTTTAACAATATTTTTCGCCATATCATTGTGGCAGGTGATCAAGTGCACTTTCGCCTGCATACGCACGCCGGAAAGTCCCACCGGATTCTTGATGCCTTCCTGATAATCAATGGCATATTCCTGAGGAATAACATGCAGGATACGATGTTCATCGCGTACGCGTACGGATTTCGCCGTATGTACCACGTTCTCTACATCATCCTGAGTCACTTCCTCTTCCGAAATCGGAACCATCCCGATTTCGTTCTGACAACTGATATGTTTGCCCGATAAAGCAAGGTAAACCGACGAAATCTGGCAATCAGCCATCAGTTCAGCCTGGTCGATGGCGCGTTGAACGCATTTCACCACCGACTCAAGGTCATTTACGCCGCCTTTATCCATACCACGAGACGGGCAGCTGCCCACCCCAATAATGTTGACCATACCATCAGGCAGAATTTCCCCAACCAGGGCGGCAACCTTTGCGGTGCCGATTTCAAGTCCTACTACCAGTTTTCTGTCCGTTGCCTTGATCATTGTGGTTTAGCCTGTGCCTGGTTTTGTTGCTGATTACTGTCCTGTGGCTCCAGCGGGGCCGCTGCCCAGCCTACTGCGGCACCGGAGTCGTAGCGCAAATCGACATAGGTAATGCGCTTGTTCTGACTCTGGCCCTGCTGCAGCAGCTCCGGATAGAGCTCAATAAAACGGTTCAGACGCTTCATGGTGTCGCTGCGTCCCAGTTCGATGCGCACATCGTCGCTGGTCACTAACTGCCACGAGCGCCGCGCCGTCATCGACGCCACCTTCAGGGTAAACTTGCCGGCTTTGAGCACATCACTCATGGTGTGATAGCCTGCCAACACCTCTGTTTCACTGCCTTCCGGGCCATATAACATCGGCAATGTTTCTTTACCGATATGACTGGCCGGGACGCTGAAGGAGACGCCATCGGCGTCTACCATGTGTGAGTCATTCCAGCGTGCCACCGGAACATACTCCACCAGGTTAATCTTCAGCTCATCAGGCCACTGCTTACGCACACTGACCTGTTTAATCCAGGGTAAACGCTCAATCTGTTGCTGGATGATGTCCACGTTTTGCGACATAAACGTGCCAGGTGCACCGAGCGACAAAATGGCCTGGCGAATGTCATCATGCGTGGTGTAATGCGTTTCCCCGGTCACCACCAGCTTCGACAGCGGTAAACGCGACGCATCATTCATCCACTTCAGCACCACCAGCCCACCGGCAGCCATGATGCCCAACACCATCAGCAGGAATACGACGCCAAACAGTCGGGCACCGTTGCTACGCCCGGTGCGCGCACGCTCCTGGGGTTCGCGATTTCGTACACGTATCGCCGCCTGAGACATATCAGTCAGCCAGTTCCAGAATACGCGCCACCAGCTGCGGGAAACTGTATCCCGCCTGCTTTGCGGCCATCGGCACCAGACTGTGGCTGGTCATGCCCGGTGAGGTATTCACTTCCAGCAACTGGAATTTCCCCTCGCCATCTGTCATTACATCGACGCGTCCCCAGCCGCTGCAACCCAGTGCACGCCAGGCTGCCCATACCAGCGTCTTCAATTCTGCTTCCTGATCTGCACTCAAACCACTTGGACAGAAGTATTCAGTATCGTCAGAAATGTATTTAGCTTCATAGTCATAGAACTCGCTGGCGGTTTTAATTCTGATTGAAGGCAGAATTTCATCACCCAGGATGCCAACGGTATATTCCGCACCACTCAGGAATGCCTCAACTAGCACGTCATTATCGTGGCGAAACGCTTCATCCAGCGCTGCAGGCAAGGCTTCTAACGTGTTCACACGGCTGATGCCGACACTAGAACCTTCACAGCTTGGCTTCACAAACAGCGGCAGCCCGAGCGCATCAATGGCAGCCTGCGTTTGTGCGTCTAAACCCTGCTCCTGCTGCTGACGCGTTAACCAGACGAATTTGCCTGAAGGCAGTCCCCTGCCCTGCCACAGCAATTTGCTGCGCAGTTTATCCATGGTGATCGCCGAAGCCATCACGCCGCTGCCGGTATAGGGCAACTGGAGGAACTCCAGCACCGCCTGCAGCGTGCCATCTTCACCGCCGCGACCGTGCAGAGCGATAAAGGTTTTATCAAAGCCCTGCGCTTTAAGATCCAGCACTGACACATCACGGGTATCCACTCCGTGCGCATCAATGCCCATCTCACGCAGACCAGCTAACACCGCACTGCCCGACATCAGCGACACTTCACGCTCTGCCGAGGTTCCGCCCATCAGGACGGCAACTTTCTCAGCCATGACGGGCCTCCGTTTTTGCTGCTGGCTGCAATTCACTTTCAGCCAACTTGCGGGCGATTTTGCCGATATTGCCGGCGCCCTGAACGATCACCAAATCATCGCCTGACAGCAGTGGCGCCAGCGCTTCCGGCAACGCATCGTGCTCAGAGACCAGAATCGGGTCAACCTTGCCACGATTGCGAATCGCGCGGCACAGTGAACGGCTATCTGCGCCTGGAATCGGCGCTTCACCGGCCGGATAAACATCCAGCATCAGCAATACATCGACCTGTGACAGCACGTTAGCGAAGTCATCGAACAGATCACGAGTTCGCGTGTAACGATGCGGCTGGAATACCATCACCAGTTTTTTCTCTGGCCAGCCGGCACGCGCGGCTTTAATGGTGACATCCACTTCCGTTGGGTGATGACCGTAATCATCCACCAGCATTGCGGTGCCTGGATTGCCATTGACCGCTGCGGTATCAAATTCGCCCAGCACATCAAAGCGGCGCCCGGTGCCCTGGAAGCTCTCCAGTGCCGCCAGAATCGCGTTATCTTCAATGCCTTCTTCTGTCGCCACTGCAACCGCAGCAGCAGCATTTAAGGCATTGTGACGGCCCGGCGCATTCAGGGTCACTTTCAGCACCGGTTTGTCCTGACGAATCAGGGTAAAGTGCCCCTGCGCGCTGCGTTGTTCATAGTTTTCGATGCGCACATCGGCGTCATCACTGAAACCGTAAGTGGTGACCTGACGGCCTACGCGTGGGATCAAATCGCGGATCACCACATCATCTACGCACATCACCGCACGTCCGTAGAACGGTAGGTTATGCAGGAAGTTGATGAACGTCTGCTTCAGGTTCTCGAAATCGCCCTGATAGGTGTCCATATGATCCGCTTCGATGTTGGTGACAATCGCCACCATCGGCTGCAGATGCAGGAACGACGCGTCACTCTCATCGGCTTCCGCAATCAGGTAACGGCTGGTGCCCAAACGCGCATGTGTGCCCGCTGCTTTCACCAGGCCGCCATTGACGAAAGTTGGGTCTAAGCCACCTTCGGCATAAATACTGGTAACCATCGCTGTGGTGGTGGTTTTGCCGTGCGTACCGGCAACCGCGATGCCATGACGGAAGCGCATCAGCTCAGCCAGCATCTCTGCACGGCGAATCACCGGGATACGCTGCTCGCGTGCCGCGACCAGCTCCGGATTGTCCTGAGCCACCGCAGTCGACACCACCACCACGCTCGCATCCGTCACGTTTTCCGGGCGATGGTTGAAATAAATGGTCGCACCCAATGAGGCCAGATGCTGGGTCACCGGGTTAGGCGCCAGATCCGACCCGCTGATGTGATAACCTTCGTTCGCCAACACCTCGGCAATACCGCCCATGCCAGCACCACCGATGCCGACAAAGTGAATGTGCCGGACGCGACGCATCTCGGGCACAATGGAACGCAGTTTTGCCAATTGTTGTGTATTCATCTGTCTCAATTACCTGTTGATCTCATTTGTACCTGCATTCAGGTACAGCCGGTCAAACCGACCTATTAATTACTTCGCGACGCGTGCCACTTCCTGCGCAACCCGATCGGTTGCATCAGGAATCGCTACCTGACGGGCTTTCTCAGCCATCGCCAGCAGCGTGGCGCGATCCCAATGGCGCAACGTGTCCGCTACTGCAGTCGCGGTAAATTGCGGCTGCTCGAAAATTTTGGCTGCGCCCGCTTGCTCCAGCGGCAACGCATTCCAGTACTGCTGACGGTCTTTGTGCTGAAACGGCACGAAGATCGCCGGTAAACCTGCGGCGGCCACTTCGCTCACCGTCAATGCGCCCGAACGACACACCACTACATCCGCCCAGGCATAGGCTTCCGCCATATCATCGATAAACTCGGTGACCTTGTGCTGCGGCTGTCCGGCATCGCGATACGCCTGTTGCACCGTCTCCAGCGCGCCTTTGCCGCTTTGATGCCAAATCGTGATGGCATCACCCAGTTCTGCGGCCACCTGCGGTACTGTCTGATTCAGGATACGTGCGCCCTGGCTTCCGCCGACCACCAGCACACGAATCGCACCAGTGCGCCCATTCAGTCGTTCAGCGGGCAGTGGCAGGGCCAACACATCAGTTCGCACGGGATTGCCGACCACATCCGCTTTCGGAAAAGCGCCCGGAAACGCCTGCATCACTTTGGTGGCAATTTTCGCCAGCCATTTGTTGGTCAGCCCGGCAATGCCGTTCTGCTCATGCAGCACCACAGGAATACCGCAACTCCACGCGGCTAATCCACCTGGACCGGAAACGTATCCGCCCATGCCGAGCACTACGTCCGGCTGCCAGCGCTTCATGATGCGACGCGCCTGGCGCCATGCATTGAAGATGCGTACCGGTGCCAGTAACTGCGCTTTAACGCCTTTGCCGCGCAAACCGCTAATGCGGATAAATTCAATTTCGATGCCATGTTTCGGCACCAAATCCGCTTCCATTCGGTCAGCGGTTCCGAGCCAGCGCACCTGCCAGCCCTGTTCGATCAGATGGTGTGCCACGGCCAGACCCGGGAACACATGTCCGCCGGTTCCGCCGGCCATCACCATCAGCCGCTTGCTACTCATCGAGCACCTCGGGTAAACGCCTGCGCTTTTGCCAGACGCGTTTCATAATCAATGCGCAATAAAAACACGATGGCGGTCGACATGATGATCAGACTTGAGCCACCGTAACTGATCAGCGGCAGTGTCAGGCCTTTGGTCGGCAGCATACCTGCGGCCGCACCGACGTTAACCAGCGCCTGGAAGCTAAACCACACGCCAATTGAGCAAGCGAGGAAGCCAGAAAAGCGCTGATCGATCTCCAGAGCACGGCGACCAATCGACATCGCGCGAAAAGCGACGAAGAATACCATTAACAGCGCCAAAACCACACCGACATAACCCAACTCTTCACCAATGATGGAGAAGATAAAGTCGGTGTGTGCCTCCGGCAGATACTCGAGTTTTTGCACCGAGTTGCCGAGGCCCTGGCCCCAGAATTCACCACGACCGAAGGCCATCAGCGACTGGGTCAGCTGGTAGCCGCTGCCAAACGGATCTTCCCATGGGTTCCAGAAAGAGGTCACACGGCGCATACGATAGGGTTCAGCGATAATCAGCAGCACCACGGCAAAAATACCGGAGCCGATGATCGCCAGGAACTGCCACATTTTGGCACCCGCGAGGAACAGCATCGCTAGCGTCGTCACAAACAGCACAACTACAGTTCCGAGATCCGGTTGCGCCAGCAGTAACACGGCCAACACCACCATCACGCCCATCGGCTTACAAAAGCCCCAGAAGTTGTTGCGCACCTCTTCCACTTTGCGCACCAGATAGCTGGCGAGATAGCAAAACAGGGAAAGCTTGGACAATTCGGCCGGCTGAATACGCAGTGGGCCGAGGGCAATCCAGCGCGATGCACCGTTAACCGAACTACCCACCACCAGGACGATCAGCAGCATTGCCACAGACGCCATCAGCATCACGTTGCTGTAGCGCTGCCAGAAATCCATTGGGACGCGCAATGTTACCAGCGCCATGCCTACCGCCAGGGCAATATAGAAAGCGTCGCGTTTAGCGAAGTAGAACGGGTCTTCGTTAAGACGCTGGCCGACCGGCATCGACGCTGAAGTCACCATCACAAAGCCGATAATCGCCAAACCAAAGGTCAGCCACAGCAGCGTACGATCATACAGTACCACTGGCGCATCATCATTTTCACGGCCGCCCATCACCCAATCGCGTAAACGCACGGAGAGGAAGCTGGCAATACCGGCACCTGGAATGCGCATCAGCTCAACTCCTTCGCCAGTTGCGCGAAAATATCGCCGCGCTGTTCAAAATTGCGGAACTGATCGAGGCTGGCGCAGGCCGGTGACAGCAGCACCATATCGCCCGCCTTCGCCTGAGGTGCAATCTGCTCCATGGCCTGCTGCATCGTCTCTGTGCGCGTGGCGATCTCCGGGCGCAACGCCGCGAGCGCATCGCCGTCACGACCAAAGCAGTAGATGCGAACATTGTCGCCCTGCAAAAAGCGCGTCAGTGCACTGAAGTCAGCGGATTTGCCATCGCCGCCCATCAACAGCCACAAGGTGCCTTTCACCTGCAAACCATTGAGTGCCGCTTCAGTACTGCCGACATTGGTGGCTTTGGAGTCATTAATCCAGCGAACGCCATTGGCTTCATGCACCAGCTGGAAACGGTGCGCCAGGCCAGTGAAAGTCGTTAACGCTTTCAGACTGGAAGCGCGCGGGATATTCACCGCATCTGCCAGTGCCAGGGCCGCCAGTGCGTTGGTGTAGTTGTGCTGGCCCACCAGAGTCATTTCATCAGTATTGAGCACCCTTTCACCCTGCGCCCGCAGCCAGGTGCTGCCCTGCTGCTGGGTCAGGTGATAATCACCGAGATTAATGCCAAAACTGACACAACGTGCATCAACACCGCGAACGGGCATGGTCATACCATCATCGGCATTGACCACACAGACGCGGGCGTTTTCATAAATGCGCAATTTCGCCGCACGATACTGCTGCATGCCCAACGGATAGCGATCCATATGATCTTCCGTTACGTTGAGAATGGTGGCAGCCGCTGCTTGCAGACTGTAGGTGGTTTCAAGTTGGAAGCTGGAAAGTTCCAGCACATACAACTGTGCCGGAGATTTCAGCAGGGTTAGCGCCGGTAAACCGATGTTGCCACCCACGCCAACCTGCCAACCTGCTGCACGGGCCATTTCACCCACCAGGGTGGTGACAGTGCTTTTACCGTTCGAGCCGGTGATCGCGACAATCGGAGCCTGAGCTTCACGGCAAAACAGTTCGATATCACCGACGATTTCGATACCGGCATCCGCGGCTTCACTTAATGCAGGATGTGCCAGCGCGATACCTGGGCTGGCAATAATTAAATCCGATGCCAGCAGCCAGTCGCTGTTGATACCGCCCACATAGCGTTCAACCGCCTCAGGCAACTTGTCGAGGCCAGGCGGAGACACACGGGTATCCATCACGCGAGGCGTCACGCCCTGAGCGAGGAAGAAATCAACACAGGACAGGCCAGTAATGCCTAATCCGATGATGACGACTTTTCTGCCCCGATAGTCAGCCATGATTAACGTACCTTCAGCGTTGCCAGGCCAATCAGCACCAGCATCAGTGAAATAATCCAGAAGCGCACGATGACACGCGGCTCCGGCCAGCCTTTCAATTCATAGTGGTGGTGAATCGGTGCCATGCGGAAAATGCGCTGGCCGCGCAGCTTGAACGAGCCCACCTGCAGGATCACCGACAGTGTTTCAACCACAAACACGCCGCCCATGATCACCAGCAAAAACTCCTGACGCAGCAGCACGGCGATAGTGCCTAACGCGCCGCCCAGTGCCAGTGAACCCACATCGCCCATGAAGACCTGAGCCGGGTAGGTGTTGAACCACAGGAAGCCGAGACCGGCACCGACAATCGCGGTACAGACAATCACCAGCTCACCCGCGTGGCGTAGATACGGGATGTGCAGATATTCCGCAAACTTCACGTTACCGGTCGCCCAGGCGACCAAAGCGAAGCCTGCCGCCACAAAAACGGTGGGCATAATCGCCAGGCCATCCAGACCATCGGTCAGGTTGACCGCATTACCGGTGCCGACAATCACAAAGTAAGCCAGCAGCACATAGAACAATCCCAGCTGCGGCATGATGTCTTTAAAGAACGGCACCACCAACTGAGTGGCCGGTGTGCCTTTGCCCGCAGCGTAAAGCGCAAAAGCCACGCCAAGGGAAATCACCGACATCCAGAAGTATTTCCAGCGGGCAATCAGGCCTTTGGTGTCTTTGCGTACCACTTTGCGATAGTCATCGACGAAACCGATAATGCCGAAACCAATCAGCACCGCCAGCACGCACCACACATAAGGGTTGGATGGATACGCCCACATCAACACCGAGACGGTGATGGAGGTGAGGATCATGATGCCACCCATGGTTGGCGTACCGCGCTTACTGAAGTGCGATTCCGGACCGTCGTTACGCACCACCTGGCCAATTTGCAGTTTCTGCAGCCAGGCGATCAGGCGCGGGCCCATCCAGAGTGATAGGAACAGAGCGGTCAGCAGGCTGACAATGGCGCGAAACGTCAAATACGAGAAGACGTTAAAGCCGGAATAAAGTGCGACCAAATGTTCGGCCAGCCAGACTAGCATGTTCCTTTCTCCTGTAAGCTCTCGACGACCTGCTCCATGGCGGCGCTACGTGAGCCTTTAACCAAAATAGTGATGTCCTGATGTTGGGACAGCAATGCGCGTAAACGTACAGTCAGCTCGGCTTTTGTAGCGAAATGCTCGCCTTTACCGCTGCTTTCACCGATCAACCGACTCAAAGTGCCGGTACTCAGAACACAATCAATACCTGCTGCCCTGGCGGCTTCACCCACCTGCTGATGGCAAGCTTCCGCTTCATCGCCCAGTTCGGCCATATCACCGACGACCATCACTCGGAACCCTGGCATATCGCCCAGTACCTGTGCGGCCGCCGTCATCGAACCGACGTTGGCGTTATAGCTGTCATCCAGCAGCAGTTGATTGTCTGCCAGACGAATCGGGAACAGACGCCCCGGTACGGGCTGCAGTGTTTTCAAACCGGTTTGGATCGCGCTTAGCGGGGCATCAACGGACAGTGCCAGCGCAGCAGCAGCAAGCGCGTTCGCGATGTTGTGGCGACCAGGCAGCGGAAGCGCAACAGCAATGTCTCCGCGCGGCGTATGCAAGGTAAACAGCGTGGCGTCGGCGCGTAGCACGATCTCGCTGGCACGGAATTCTGCATCTGCCATCGGCTGTGGCGAGAAGCGCCACAGGGTCTTATCGACAAACTGCGACTGCCAGTTAGCGAGATCGTTGCTGTCAGCATTGACGATGGCGGTGCCGTGTACTGGCAATCCACCAAAAATTTCGCCTTTGGCTTTCGCTACACCGGCCAGTGAACCAAAGCCTTCCAGATGCGCTGCAGCGAGATTATTCACCAGCGCCGTTTCAGGACGCACTAAATCGGTGGTGTAAGCAATCTCGCCCTGATGATTGGCACCCAGCTCAATCACCGCGAACTCGTGTTCTGGGGTCAGACGCAGCAACGTCATCGGCACGCCGAAGTCGTTGTTCAGGTTGCCAGCGGTATAGAGGGTTTCACCACACTGACGCAAAATGGCAGCGGTCATCTCTTTGACGGAGGTTTTACCGGATGAACCGGTCAGGGCTACCACGCGCGCCTTCGATTGCTGACGCACCCAGGCGCCGAGCTGACCAAAGGCAATGCGGGTATCTGCCACCACCACTTGCGGCACATCTAAAGGCAAGTGCTTACTCACCAGCAGCGCTTTGGCACCCTGGGCAATAGCATCCTGAGCAAAGTCATGCGCATCAAAACGCTCACCGACCAGTGCGACAAACAGGCTGCCATCAGCCACTTTACGCGTGTCGCTGGTCACATCATTCAGCGTCAAATCAGCGCCGTGCAGTTGACCACCACTGATTTCAGCCAGTGTTTTCAAAGAAACCGGGATCATGCTATCACCCCCAGTAAACGGGCGACGGTGTCGCGATCGGAGTAATCCAAACGACGGTTACCAATGATTTGATAATCTTCATGGCCTTTACCAGCCACCAGCACGATGTCATCGACATTGGCCTGCATCACGGCGTTAGTGACCGCTTGCGCACGTCCCGCGACCACGCGGGCGCGACCGGGATCAAGCAAGCCAGTCAGAATGTCATTCACAATCGCGGCAGGTTCTTCGCTGCGCGGATTGTCATCGGTGATGACCACGATGTCAGAGAACTGTTCGGCAATCGCGCCCATCAGCGGACGTTTGCCTTTGTCACGATCGCCGCCGCAGCCAAACACGCACCAAAGTTTGCCTTTGCAGTGCAGGCGGGCAGCTTCTAACGCTTTTTCCAGCGCATCGGGGGTGTGAGCATAATCCACCACCACTGTGGGTTTTTCTGGCGCCGTGAACACTTCCATGCGACCGCATACCGGTTGCAGCTGAGCAGCGCTTGATACCAGCGCCTCCAGCGGATAATCGAGCGTCAGCAAGGTGGCCAGTGCCAGCAGCAGATTGCTGACATTGAATGCGCCCATCAGACGGCTATCAAATTCCCCGTCGCCCCAGCTGGAGCTGAACTGGATATGCGCACCGCCATCGTGATAATTCACCGCTGTGGCTTTCAACCAGCGTCCACGACAGCCAGGCTGCAAGTTGTCAGCCAGGGTGACGGCAACGGCATCCGGCAGTTTCTCCAGCCAGCGGCGTCCGACCTCGTCATCAGCGTTGATAATGGCTTCGCCAACCTGATGCTCAGAGAACAGCAGCCATTTGGCGGCTTCGTAGCCCTGCATATCACCATGATAATCGAGGTGGTCGCGGCTCAGGTTGGTGAATACGGCAGCCGCGAAGGGCAGTGCCGCCACGCGATGCTGCACCAGGCCGTGAGAAGAGACTTCCATCGCGGCCAGCGTGGCGCCCTGCTCCACCAAATCATTCAACACATGTTGAACATCTACCGCGGAACCGGTGGTGTTTTCGGTAGCCACCAGTTGGCCATATAAGCCATTACCCACCGTGCCCATCACGGCACCGGTTTCACCCAGCAGATTGGCCCACTGCGCCATCAACTGCGTGGTGGTGGTTTTTCCGTTGGTGCCGGTGACACCGATTAATTTAAGTTTTTCAGCAGGCTGCTGATAAAAGCGCCCGGCCAGTGCAGAGAGACGCTGCTGCAACTGCGCCAGGTAGATAACCGGGACGCCGTGCATCTCGCGGATATCTCCATCGCTGGCTTCACCCTCGGCTTCGGCAATCACTGCCGCCACGCCTTGAGCAATAGCCTGCGGAATAAAACGACGTCCATCAGCATGATGGCCCGCCACGGCGATAAACAGATCGCCAGCAGCCGCTGAGCGGCTGTCTAGTGTCATGTCACGGAGTGGACGCGCCGGCGCACCCGGCACCCACGGGGCCAGTAAATCGCGCAGGTTACGATCGGTCACTTGATTCCTCACTTCTGTTCTTCACCAACTCGTCTTTATCAATTGTCGGCAGCGCATCTGGTTCAATGTTCATGGTGCGTAATACACCGCCCATGATGGCGCCAAACACCGGTGCAGAAACCGCACCACCATAATATTTACCGGCCTGGGGATCGTTGATCACCACCACCAGCGCAAAACGAGGGCGACTGGCAGGTGCAACACCTGCCGTGTAAGCAATGTATTTATTGACGTAGCGTCCATCCGGTCCCACTTTTTTCGCAGTACCGGTTTTAATCGCGATGCGATAACCCTTGATGGCGGCTTTAACCCCACCGCCACCAGGCAGCGCAACGCTTTCCATCATGTGCATCACCGTTTTCACCAGGTCTTCCTGGAAAACGCGTTCACCCGCCACTGGCGGGTCAACTTTGGTGATCGACAGCGGGCGGTTGATGCCGTAGCTGCCAATGGTTGCGTAGACTCGCGCTAACTGTAACGGTGTTACCATTAGCCCGTAGCCGAAAGAGAAGGTGGCCC
Source organism: Pantoea sp. Seng (assembly GCF_009829935.1). Taxonomy (NCBI): domain Bacteria; kingdom Pseudomonadati; phylum Pseudomonadota; class Gammaproteobacteria; order Enterobacterales; family Erwiniaceae; genus Pantoea; species Pantoea sp. Seng. The sequence goes on from NZ_SZZV01000009.1 coordinate 135,977, forward strand.
TCTCTATGTCAGACCACCGTTGTTTTTGAGGGTATAAGCCACTACTTTCCCCGACCAGCCCCAAATTGGTCGGTTTACCCAGTCCAAAGCGCGCGTAAGTATCTACGAGTGCTGAGGAGGGCATCGCTAACGCCAAACGTGAAACCCCGACGTTACTCGACTTCTGTAAAACCCCGGTAAGGGTCAATTCGTTGTAGCGTGCCACGTCCTTGATCTCATGACCATTGACGCGGTACGGCACGGTATTCAGTACGCTGTTCTCTTTCACCACGCCACGCTGCAGCGCGGTCATCACCACCATCGGTTTGACGGTGGAGCCTGGCTCGAAGATGTCGGTAATGGCACGGTTGCGCATCACATCTTTCGGCGTGTTGGAGAGATTGTTTGGGTTGTAAGCCGGGCTGTTGGCCATTGCCAACACTTCACCGGTGTTCACATCCACCAAAACGGCAGTGCCCGACTCCGCTTTGTTGAAAGCCACGGCATTGTTCAGCTCGCGGTACACCAGCGCCTGCAAGCGTTCGTCGATGCTGAGCGTCAGGTTGTGCGCCGCGCGGCTGTCTACAGAGGAGATATCTTCAATCACGCGACCGTAGCGGTCTTTACGCACCGTACGCTCGCCTGGTGCGCCGGTCAGCCACTTGTCGAAGCTCTTTTCGATGCCCTCAATGCCCTGACCATCAATGTTGGTAAAGCCGATCAGATGTGCAGTGACCTGACCGGCTGGATAGTAACGACGCGACTCTTCACGCAGGTAAATGCCGGGCAGCTTGAGTTTTTTGACGTATTCGCCGATCGCTGGATTCACCTGACGCGCCAGATAGATAAAGCGCCCTTTGGGATTGGCATTCACGCGCGCGGCGAGTTGATCGAGTGGGATGGACAACGCATCTGAAAGGGCTTTCCAGCGGCTGTCGAGTGACACGCCGCCATGTTCCATCAGCTCTTTAGGATCGGCCCAGATGGCATTCACCGGCACGCTGACGGCTAACGGACGGCCAGCACGATCGCTGATCATGCCACGTGCTGTGGGAACAGATTGAACACGCAGCGAACGCAAATCCCCTTCTTTGACCAGCTTATCCGGGCTGATGACCTGTAACCACGCCACGCGTGACAGCAATCCGCCCAAAGCCAGTAAAATACAGCCGCACAGCAACGCAAAACGCCAGCTTATAAAGCTGGCCTTATCTTCCTGTTTTTTTAACTTCAGCGTTTTGCCTGCGCCGCTCATTGAGGTCTGCGATTCCTTATTTATCTCTGCACCACGATATTTTCCTGTGAAGGATCAACATGCTGCATCTGCAGCTTATCGGTTGCTATTCGCTCAACCCGGCTATGATCGCCGAGCGCATTCTCTTCCAAAATCAGGTTACGCCACTCGATATCGAGCGCATCACGTTCTAACACCAACTGTTCGCGCTGCGCCGTTAACAGGCGCGTTTTATGCGTGGTGGTCACCACCAACACCGAGGACACTAGTACTGCAATCAGCAGCAACACCGGGATCTTGCCGAATCGCAGCAGGTCACCGCCGATGACGCCGGGCAGGCTGTGTCGCTCGTTGCCAATCATGTCGCGGTCCTCTCAGCAATACGCAGTACCGAACTGCGCGCGCGTGGGTTCTCGTTGACTTCCGCTTCACCCGGAATCAGCTTGCCTAAGGTTTTCAATTCACGTCCACCTAGCGCTTTAAGCTGGCTTTCGGTCATTGGGATACCCGCTGGAACTTGCGGGCCTCGGCTCTGATCGCGCATAAAACGCTTCACCAAACGGTCTTCCAGCGAATGGAAGCTGATAACCGATAACCGCCCGCCAGGTGCCAGCACCGACATTGCCCCTTTCAGTGCAGTATCGATCTCTTCCAATTCGCTGTTGATCCAGATACGAATCGCCTGGAAGGTGCGCGTGGCCGGATGTTTAAACTTGTCCTTCACCGGCATCGCAGCAGCGATCACGGTGGCTAACTCTTTGGTGCGCGTCATTGGCTGTTCACGATTACGCTCGACGATGGCGCGTGCGATACGTTTGCCAAATTTCTCTTCACCGTAGGTCTTGATGACGAAGGCGATATCGGCTTCCTCGGCGTTCATCAGCCACTCTGCTGCAGACTGGCCCCGTGTCGGGTCCATACGCATATCCAGTGGCCCATCACGCATAAACGAGAAACCGCGCTCTGCGTCATCCAACTGCGGTGATGACACGCCAAGATCGAGCAATACGCCATCGATCTTACCGGTGAGACCACGCGCTTCGACATACTCTGCGAGCGCCGAAAAGGGTCCGTGCACGATCGAAAAACGTGGATCCTGAATTTCAGCTGCAGCGGCTATGGCTTGCGGATCGCGATCGATCGCCAGTAAGTGCCCTTTCTCGCCCAGTTGCGAAAGGATCAGACGTGAGTGACCGCCGCGCCCAAAAGTGCCGTCAATGTAAATGCCGTCTTCCCTGATATTGAGGCCGTTAACCGCCTCATCCAGCAGCACTGTGGTGTGTTTAAAATTATCCTGCATAGCTATAGCGACAAGTCCTGCAACCGCTCAGATAAAGGCTCCTGAGCTGACTGTTCTGCGTCAATATCGTCCTTAACTTGTTGATACCAGGTCTGTTCATCCCACAGCTCAAACTTATTGAACTGTCCAACCAGCATCACTTCTTTGGTCAGGCTCGCATGTTGCCGTAGCGTATTCGCCAGCAACAAACGACCTGCATTATCCATCTGGCATTCGCTGGCATGTCCTAACAGCAGTCGCTGCACGCGACGTTCGTTCGGATTCATGCTGGATAAGCGCGCCAGTTTTTTCTCGATGATTTCCCATTCGGGCAGGGTATAAAGCAACAGACATGGCTGGTGGAGGTCAATGGTGCACACCATTTGCCCCTGAGACTCCGCGACAAGCAATTCACGATAGCGTGTTGGTACCGCCAATCGGCCTTTGCAGTCGAGATTGACTAACGTTGCTCCTCGGAACATGTCAGTCCTACCCCCCAATCACCCGTTTTCACCACTTTATCCCACTTTTTACCACGAAACGAGTTTACGGAGCCTATGAAATCCTTGTCAAGCCGCAACGACAAGTGAATATCACTCTTTACAAGGGTGAGAATTATTTAGTGGAGGGGAATTTAGGGGAATGAATGGCAAAATAAAAATTTAACCTGATGAATAATGGAATAAAAATTTTCACGATTTGAAAAATGGCGAAAAATAAAGCGTTTTAATCGCAAAAGATAATTATCCCGGGATATGCGACAGCGGCTGCATTTTAGGGGATTTCTGAAAGGAAGCCCAGCACCATCGCGCCAGCTCTGCTACGCGTCACTGCTGAAGATGTAAACAAATAAGAAAATTCAGTGCAGTTAATTCGTTAGGGAAAGTGGTGACTATTTACGCTTTTTTACCCCAGTCCTATGGCAGAAAAATATCTGGATGATTAATAAGTGCGGGCAGCGATCTGCCCGCGATTTCATTTAGTGCGGCGACTTAACTGACCACGGCGGAATAAATTGCGGCGAATACGGGTTAATCCCGGCTTCGGTTTGCGCGGTTCATCCAGCGAGGCCAAAACTAATTCCAGCACGCGCTCGGCCACATCACGATGTCGCTGCCCCACCGCCAGTACCGGGCACTCTAAAAAGTCCAGTAATTCGTGGTCGCCAAAGGTGGCGATAGCCAGGTCAGTGGGCAGGCGGCCATCCCGCTTTAGGGTAATGTCCATCACGCCCTGAAGCAGACCGAATGAGGTGGTAAACAACGCATCTGGCATCGGATGATCTTCGAGGTATTTCTCGAACAGTGTGGCAGCCGCAGTGCGATCAAAGCTGTTGCAGTAGAGGTAATCCACCGTGCGTTCATCGTCTTTCCACGCATCGCGGAAGCCCATTTCACGCAGGAAACTGACTGAAAGCTCAGGCAAGGCCCCAAGGAACAGCACGTTTTTCACCGGAAGCTGACGCAATTCAGCCGCCAGAGCATGCGCATCGTCCTGATCGGCACCGACCACACTGGTGAAGTGTTCACGATCCAGCGCACGGTCCAGCGCGATAATCGGCAGCGGATCGTTGATCCAGCGCTGATAAAACGGGTGTTCTGGCGGCAACGAGGTCGAAACAATGATCGCATCCACCTGGCGCTGCAGCAGATGTTCAATACAGCGCATTTCATTGTCAGGCTGATCTTCCGAGCAGGCAATCAGCAGCTGATAGCCACGTTGGCGTGCCTGGCGCTCCAGATAATTGGCAATGCGCGTGTAACTGGTGTTCTCAAGATCCGGGATCACCAGACCAATTGAACGCGTACGTCCGGCGCGCAGGCCTGCCGCAACAGCATTGGGGTGATAATTATGTTCACGCACCACCGCCATCACTTTTTCGACGGTTTTGTCGCTGACACGATACTGCCGCGCTTTGCCATTGATAACGTAGCTGGCCGTGGTGCGCGACACGCCCGCCAGGCGCGCAATTTCATCCAGTTTCACGATGACACCTTAATTCTGATAAGCCAGGGCTGGGCAAATGTCCGCAGAGTAGCTATGGGTAAAACATTTGTAACATCTAACCGCAGAACACTACGCTGAGCAACCGCTTTTATCGGGCAGCACTCACAAGCGCATTAAATAAAAAAAACCCGGCATTACGCCGGGTTAGCTTGGAAGCAGGATGATAACTCTGCGGAATTAACGCATCACACGATCGCCACGTGACACGCCCACAATCCCTGATCGCGCCACTTCAACGATCTCAGCAACATCGCGTACCGTGTTGAGGAAGGCGTCGAGTTTATCGCTGGTGCCTGCCAGCTGAACCGTGTACAGCGTTGGCGTCACATCGATAATCTGGCCACGGAAAATTTCCGCGCTGCGCTTCACTTCTTCACGGCCATACCCGCTTGCCTGAATCTTCACCAGCATGATTTCACGTTCAACGTAAGCCCCCTGCCCCAGCTCGCTGACACGTAACACGTCCACCAGCTTGTGCAGTTGCTTCTCAATCTGCTCCAGTACTTTTTCATCGCCGACCGTCTGAATGGTCATGCGTGACAGCGTTGGATCATCGGTCGGCGCAACGGTCAGACTTTCGATGTTGTAGCCGCGCTGTGAGAACAAGCCCACCACGCGAGACAATGCGCCGGATTCATTTTCCAGCAGTACCGATAACACACGACGCATAATTAAGTCCTCTCCGTTTTGCTCAGCCACATCTCATCCATCGAACCGCCGCGAATCTGCATCGGGTAAACGTGCTCGCTGCCGTCGATATTCACATCAACAAACACCAGACGCCCTTTCGCCAGGGTATCCAATGCCAGCTGCAGCTTCTCTTCCAGCTCAGCGGGGTGCGCGATGGAAATACCCACGTGTCCGTAGGCTTCGGCTAAACGCACAAAGTCAGGCAGAGATTGCATGTAGGATTGCGAGTGGCGGCCGGAATAAATCATATCCTGCCACTGTTTCACCATACCGAGGAAACCGTTGTTGAGGTTCAGCACCAGCACCGGTAAATCGTACTGCAGTGCCGTCGACAGTTCCTGGATGTTCATCTGAATACTGCCATCACCGGTCACGCAGATGACGGTTTCATCCGGCAGCGCCATTTTCACCCCCAGCGCAGCCGGTAAGCCGAAGCCCATGGTGCCAAGGCCACCGGAGTTGATCCAGCGACGCGGCTTATCAAACTGATAATAGAGCGCGGCGAACATCTGATGCTGGCCGACATCAGAGGTAACGTACGCATCCCCCTTAGTCAGACGCCAGATGGTTTCGATCACCGCCTGCGGTTTGATCTTGTCGCTGGTGCGATCAAATTCAAGGCACTTACGGCTACGCCAGCCATCAATGGTCTGCCACCAGTCGCGCAGGCTATCCAGCTCTTGCTTCGCATCGCTTTGCGCCAGCAGTTCCAGCATCTGCGACAACGTCTGCTTCGCATCACCGACAATCGGGATATCGGCGCTGACGGTCTTGGAAATCGAGGTCGGATCGACGTCGATATGCATGATGGTGGCGTTCGGGCAATATTTCGCCAGGTTGTTGGTAGTACGGTCATCGAAGCGCACACCAATGCCGAAAATCAAATCGGCATTGTGCATGGTCATATTGGCTTCGTAAGTACCGTGCATACCCAGCATGCCTACACTCTGGCGATGCGTGCCAGGGAACACGCCGAGGCCCATCAGTGACATGGTGACCGGAATATTCAGCTGTTCAGCTAACTGCAGCAGCTCCGCCTCACAGCCGGACATAATCGCACCGCCACCGGCATAAATCACCGGCTTATGCGCGGCCAGTAGCGTTTGCAGTGCACGCTTAATCTGTCCTTTATGCCCCTGAATCGTCGGGTTATAAGAGCGCATGCTGACCGACTCAGGATAGACGTACGGCAGTTTGTTCGCTGGGTTAAGAATGTCTTTTGGCAGGTCGATCACCACCGGGCCTGGGCGGCCGCTTGCTGCCAGCCAGAAGGCTTTTTTCAGCACGGTTGGGATCTCTTCGGCGTTTTTCACCAGGAAGCTGTGTTTGACCACCGGACGGGAAATCCCGACCATGTCGCACTCCTGGAACGCATCGTAGCCGATCAGTGAAGACGGCACCTGACCCGACAGAATCACCATCGGAATCGAATCCATATAGGCCGTCGCAATACCGGTAATGGCATTGGTGGCGCCTGGACCTGAGGTGACCAGCACCACGCCGACTTCGCCGGTCGCGCGTGCCAGACCATCTGCCATATGCACAGCGCCTTGCTCGTGACGCACTAATACGTGGTCAATACCACCGACCGTTTGCAGCGCATCGTAAATGTCGAGCACTGCTCCGCCCGGATAGCCGAATACCTGCTTAACGCCCTGATCGATTAACGAACGGACGACCATTTCGGCTCCTGACAACATCTCCATTTTCTGCCTCCAGGCTTGAGGAACCGGATCCCGTGACGCGCATTGCCCCTGCGCCACTGGCACCCAGCCCCGTATTCGCCAGTTAAGATCAAAACCTTATGTTTATGCTCAGATGACAGAATTCATTTCTGCCTTCCAGGTACAGGGAATCTACTTGAGTTGATTCTTTTAAGAGTAGGTCGATTACCATAACCGCAGAAAAGCCGGCCTGCAAACGACAGGAGGCTGCGACAGGCTTATTTCGACACAAAAGGCACTGACACGTGATAATCGCTCTCGAGGATTAAACTAATGCCATCCCACAACCACAGATGAAAATGCTGGTTTCATGATTATTTGCAGCGTGTTCTAAGAAATATGATTTTCATATTGCCTGGCCGGTTAGCCCACAATTTTTCCTGAATATTACTTTCTGGCGTGATTAACTTCAAAATCCGCTTCTTGCATGACATTGTGCTAAGCTACCCGCCAAATCTTGTTTTTAAAATTGTGCCAAAACTCAGATTAAATACATTAAATTCAACAACTTAAAAATAATTCGTTTTTATAAAAAATTTTTTAGGCTGTTTAAGCCATTATGCATGCAGCTAATTAATGCCAAAGCTCTGTATAGCGGGATATTCGCAGCAGATCGCCCTTAAAGGACAAAAGAAATACCCTTTCACTTAGGGTTGACTTCCCACAGTAATCCCAGTATCAATATGTGCAGCACAAAATTTACGAGGTTTGATTCATGTTCCATTCTTTCCGCCTACTCGGTCTACTACTAAACGCATTCAGTTTGCGCGGTAGACTTGTGGGTGGAATCAATCACTGATTCGAACCTGAAGAAGTTTAAAGAACCCGCGCCGATGCGCGGGTTTTTTTATGCTCGTTACACCGGCGAAGTTGAGTTAAAGCAAAAGGAAGATGACCATGAGCCAGCAAGTTATTATTTTCGATACCACTCTGCGCGACGGCGAGCAGGCATTACAGGCCAGCCTGAGTGTTAAAGAAAAACTGCAGATCGCCCTGGCGCTGGAGCGTATGGGCGTGGATGTAATGGAAGTCGGTTTCCCTATCTCTTCGCCAGGCGATTTCGAATCGGTGCAGACCATCGCGCGCTCGGTGAAAAACAGCCGCGTTGCTGCCCTGGCCCGCTGCGTGGATAAGGATATTGATGCCGCCTACGAGGCTTTGCGTGTGGCTGAAGCATTCCGCATTCATACTTTCCTCGCCACTTCGCCAATGCATATCGCCACCAAATTGCGCAGTACCTTGCCAGATGTGATTGACCGCGCGGTAGCCTCGATTAAACGTGCCCGCAACTATACCGATGACGTTGAGTTTTCTTGCGAAGACGGTGGCCGTACGCCGATCGACGATCTGTGCCGCGTAGTGGAAGCCGCGATCAACGCCGGCGCGACCACCATCAACATCCCGGATACGGTTGGTTACACCTTGCCGCACGAGTACGCTAACATCTTCAGCCAGTTGCGCGAACGCGTACCGAACATCGATAAAGCTATCTTGTCTGTTCACACCCATGATGATTTGGGCATGGCAACCGGCAATGCCGTAGCAGCAGTGTTAGCAGGTGCGCGTCAGGTTGAAGGCACCATCAATGGCCTGGGCGAACGTGCCGGTAACTGTGCGCTGGAAGAAGTGATTATGGCGATTAAAACCCGCCAGCAGATCATGAACCTGCACACCAATATCCATCATCAGGAAATCTACCGCACCAGCCAGTTGATCAGCCAAATCTGCAACATGCCGATTCCAGCCAACAAAGCGATTGTGGGTACGGGTGCGTTTGCTCACTCCTCTGGTATTCACCAGGATGGCGTGTTGAAGAACCGCGAAAACTACGAAATCCTGACGCCAGAATCGATCGGCTTACACAAAATTCAGTTGAACCTGACTTCACGTTCAGGCCGTGCTGCGGTGAAACATCGCATGGAAGAGATGGGCTACAAAGATTCCGACTACAACGTCGATGCTCTGTACGATGCCTTCCTGAAGCTGGCCGACAAGAAAGGCCAGGTATTTGATTACGATTTGGAAGCGCTGGCGTTCATCAACAAACAGAATGAAGAGCCAGAATATTTCCAGCTGAACGAATTTAATGTACAGACCGGTTCCAGCGTCACTGCCACCGCGTCGGTGCAGTTGGGCTGTGGCGAAGAGACCAAAGCCGATGCCGCGACCGGTAACGGCCCGGTGGATGCCGTATATCAGGCCATCAACCGCATCACCGGCTTTGAAGCAGAATTGGTGAACTACAAGTTGACCGCGAAAGGCCACGGCGAGAACGCGCTGGGCCAGGTTGATATCGTGGTGAACTACAACGGTCGTAAATTCCATGGCGTTGGCCTGGCGACCGATATCGTCGAATCTTCTGCTAAAGCGATGGTGAACGCCCTGAACAACATCTGGCGCGCCAAACAGGTAGAAAAAGAATTGCAGCGTAAATTTAAAGATCAGAAGGAAACGGTGTAACTATGACTCAGTCTTATCATATTGCGGTAATGCCAGGCGACGGAATCGGCCCGGAAGTGATGGCGCAGGCTATCAAGGTTCTCGACGCCATTCGCGGGCGCTTCGACATGCGTATCACCACCAGCGAATATGATGTAGGCGGTATCGCCATCGATCGTCACGGTGAACCGCTGCCGCCTGCCACCGTTGCCGGTGCAGAGCAAGCGAATGCGATTCTGTTCGGCTCTGTCGGTGGTCCAAAATGGGAACACCTGCCGCCAGCGGGCCAGCCTGAGCGTGGTGCACTGTTGCCACTGCGTAAGCACTTCAAGTTGTTCAGCAACCTGCGCCCCGCTTCCTTATATAAAGGCCTGGAAGCGTTTTGCCCACTGCGCAGCGACATCGCCGCACGCGGTTTCGACATCCTGTGCGTGCGTGAATTAACCGGCGGCATCTACTTTGGTCAGCCGAAAGGGCGCGAAGGTAGCGGTCCACATGAGCGTGCATTTGATACCGAGGTGTATCACCGTTTCGAGATCGAGCGTATTGCACGCAACGCCTTTGAAGCCGCACGCAAGCGTCGTAACAAAGTGACGTCAGTGGATAAAGCCAACGTGCTGCAGACCTCAGTGATGTGGCGTGAAATCGTTAATGAAGTGGCAAAAGATTACCCGGATGTGCAGTTGAGCCACATGTACATCGATAATGCCACCATGCAGTTGATTAAAGATCCATCACAGTTTGACGTGCTGCTCTGTTCTAACCTGTTCGGTGACATCCTGTCAGACGAATGCGCGATGATCACCGGTTCCATGGGCATGCTGCCTTCTGCCAGCATGAATGAAGAAGGTTTCGGTCTGTATGAGCCTGCGGGCGGTTCTGCGCCCGATATCGCCGGTCAGAACATTGCCAACCCAATTGCTCAGATTCTCTCGTTGTCTCTGCTGTTGCGCTTCAGCCTGAATGCCGCTGAAGCTGCAGACAGTATCGAGCGTGCGGTCAGCCGTGCGCTGGAAGCGGGCCATCGTACCCGCGATTTAGCCGGTAACGGCCCAGCTGTGAGCACAGATGAAATGGGCAGCATCATTGCCGGTTTCATCGCTGAGGAAAAATAATAAAATGAAAAGCTTATACCAGAAGTTATTTGATGCACATGTCGTCCACGAAGCACCAAACGAAACCCCGTTACTGTACATCGATCGCCATCTGATCCATGAAGTAACGTCACCGCAGGCCTTCGATGGCCTGCGCGCTCACGGCCGCAAAGTGCGCCAGCCGTCGAAGACGTTCGCCACCATGGACCACAACGTTTCTACCCAGACCAAAGACATTAACGCGTCGGGTGAGATGGCGCGTATTCAGATGCAAGAGCTGATCAAGAACTGTGCTGAGTTCGGCATTCAGCTGTATGACCTGAATCACCCGTTCCAGGGTATCGTGCACGTGATCGGGCCTGAACAAGGGATGACGCTGCCAGGCATGACCATCGTCTGCGGCGATTCCCACACCGCGACCCACGGCGCCTTCGGTTCGCTGGCATTCGGTATCGGCACCTCCGAAGTTGAGCATGTGTTTGCCACGCAGACCCTGAAGCAGGGCCGTGCCAAAACCATGAAGATTGAAGTGCTGGGCGAAGCGGCCCCGGGTATTACGGCGAAAGATATCGTGTTGGCGATTATTGGTAAAACCGGCAGCGCCGGCGGTACCGGCCACGTGGTGGAATTCTGTGGCCCGGCGATTGAAGCGCTGAGCATGGAAGGCCGCATGACGTTGTGTAACATGGCGATTGAGATGGGTGCCAAAGCGGGCCTGGTCGCGCCGGATGACACCACTTTCGCTTACCTGAAAGACAAGCAGTTCGCACCGAAGGGCGAGCAGTGGGATGAAGCCGTCGCTTACTGGCGTACGATGAAGTCCGACAGCGATGCCAAATTCGACACCATTGTCACCCTGAACGCGGCCGATATCGCGCCGCAGGTCACCTGGGGCACCAACCCAGGCCAGGTGATGGCGGTGGATCAGGCGATCCCCAACCCGCAATCCTTTGCCGATCCGGTTGAGCGTGCTTCTGCCGAGAAAGCGTTGGCTTACATGGATTTGCAGCCGGGTATTAAACTGACTGAAGTCGCTATCGACAAAGTCTTTATCGGCTCTTGCACCAACTCACGAATTGAAGATTTGCGCGCTGCGGCAGCCATCGCTAAAGGCCGCAAAGTCGCACCTGGCGTTGTTGCCATGGTCGTCCCTGGCTCAGGCCCAGTGAAGGCGCAAGCCGAAGCAGAAGGTCTGGATAAGATTTTCCTCGAAGCCGGTTTTGAATGGCGTCTGCCGGGCTGCTCCATGTGTCTGGCGATGAACAATGACCGTCTGAACCCAGGCGAGCGTTGTGCCTCCACCAGTAACCGTAACTTTGAAGGTCGTCAGGGCCGTGGCGGTCGCACTCACTTAGTGAGCCCGGCGATGGCTGCAGCGGCGGCAGTAACCGGTCGTTTTGCCGACATTCGTGAATTGACTCAGGGAGCTTAAGCCATGGCGAACAAATTTACCCAACACACCGGAATTGTGGCGCCACTGGATGCGGCGAACGTCGATACCGATGCCATCATTCCAAAACAGTTCCTGCAGAAAGTGACGCGCACCGGTTTTGGCGCGCACCTGTTCCACGACTGGCGCTTCGAAGATGATGCGGGCACCGTGCCTACCCCAGGTTTCGTGCTGAACAAGCCGGAATTTAAAGGCACCAGCATCTTGCTGGCGCGTGAAAACTTTGGCTGCGGCTCATCACGTGAGCACGCCCCATGGGCCCTGACCGATTTCGGTTTCCACGTGGTGATTGCACCCAGCTTCGCGGATATTTTCTATGGCAACAGCTTTAACAACCAGCTGCTGCCGGTGAAGTTGAGCGATGAAGAAGTGGATGAGATGTTCAAACTGGTGGCCGCGCAGCCAGGCGTGACCTTTACCGTGGATCTGGAAGCCCAGACCGTCACGGCGGGTGATAAGTCTTACAGCTTTGAAATCGACAGCTTCCGCCGTCACTGCATGATTAACGGTCTCGACAGCATTGGTTTAACGCTGCAACACGAAGCGTCCATCTCCAACTACGAGACCACTCAGCCAGCATTCCTGCGTTAATGCCCTATTCGGTGCGTTTGAATGCGCACCGAATAGAGACGCACTGGATGTTTATAAAGTCGCCTTTGCGGGCGACTTTTTATTTATTGGGCATCACGCACGCGCGACGCCAGCCCCAACGCCACCATCGCCATCGCTAATGCCAGCCAGTACACCGACTCATGGCCAAAGCGCTCGCTCAGCGTGCCCTGTATCAATCCTGCAATAATCAAACCGGTCGATATCGAGGTGGTAAACATCGTGGTCGCTGCGCCCGCGCGTCCCGGCATCAAATCCTGGAACCACAGCATGCCAATTCCCGCGACGATGCCGATAAACGCCGCGTTGAACAGCTGAAGCACCATCAATGCCATGCGCGACTGGAACAACACCAGTCCGAGATAGAACAGGATTGCCGCCACCAGCGCTAACAGCACCAACTTGCGCTTACCAAAGCGCTTGGCGTAGTGTCCAGCCAGCAGCATGATGGGAATTTCCAATCCTGCGGCCGTCCCCATTAGTAAGCCCGCCAGTTTTTCCGGCAGCCCCAACGTGGAGCTGATATACAGCGGCATATCGATGATATACATGGTGTTGCACGCCCACATCACCACCGAGGCGATAAACAGCACTCGCACCTGGCTATCTTTCCACGGACTGAGCTGGGTCAGCACCTGCTCTGGCGTCGCGGCCACGCGCGGCACTGAAGGCAGAGTGCGCCAAATCAGCAGCATACTGAGCAGGAAAATCGCCGCCGCCACGCAGAACAGCGTCACGAAGCCATAGTTAAGCGCTAAGGCGAACGACAGCGGCGGGCCAATCACCCATGCCAGCGACAGTTGCGCACGCATCACCGAGCTGAACATCACCACTTCACGCGCCGACTGATCCGCATACTCGCGTGCCAGCGCAAAGATCTGCGGAATCGCCACGCTGGCCAGCGCTGACAGCAACACGCCCACACTGATCAACGTCAGGTACTGACGATTAAAGGCGAATAGCAGCGCATTCAGTACCGCCATCAGGCAGCAAAACAGGATCAGATTGCGACGATCGCCGCGATTGTCCGAACGTTTCGCCATCAGCAGGCTAATCACAATCCCGGCAATCGCGTTGATGGTAAAAAATAGCCCGACCCAAAACGGTCGCACCTGCACTTCGCGCGTCAAAAACAGACTCAGCGTGGGTGCCTGCAACGCACCGGCGACACCGGTCATAAACGACACCGCCATAAAAGAGAGATAAACCGGATTGATACGACGCTGGCGCGTTAACAGCGATTTCATGCAGAAATCCCTTTGCGGAGAAATGAGGCTAAGACAAAGAGGGTAGAAGATTTCACAGCAAAACGAAAAAAGCCAGCAGAGAAAACGCTGCTGGCGGTGAAATGCACCCTACTCAGAAAAGGCTCCACGTCGGTGGAACCGCTGGCAGAGCGCCATTCATTGCTGAATGCCTCCCGCTCTTCCATTGCCTGGCAGTATGCCTCTAATATGAGGCAGGAAAAACTGAGCGATTCTGAGAAGGAGTTCCCCTTTTATGTCCTCTGCGCGACTGCAACAGCAGTTCATCCGCCTGTGGCAAAGCTGCCAGGGGCTGGATCAGGAAACTACCTTAAGCGATCTGGCTGAACGACTGCACTGCTCGCGGCGCCATATGCGTAACCTGCTGAATGCCATGCAGGATGCGGGCTGGCTGATTTGGCAGGCAGAAGCCGGGCGCGGTAAGCGTTCGACCCTGAGCTTCAATTACACCGGCCTGGCACTCCAGCAGCAGCGCGCCGAAGATCTACTGGAGCAGGACCGCATAGAGCAGTTGGTGCAACTGGTGGGCGATAAGAATCAGGTGCGGCAGATGATTGCGGCGCATCTCGGGCGCAGTTTCCGCCAGGGCAAGCACATCCTGCGCGTGCTCTATTACCGTCCGCTGCCCAATCTGCTGCCGGGCTCGCCGCTGCGTCGTTCGGAAACCCATCTGGCGCGACAAATCTTTAACGGCCTGACCCGAATAAATGAGGAAAAGGGGGAAATCGAAGCGGATATCGCCCATCACTGGCAACAAACCTCCCCACTCCACTGGCGCTTCTTTTTACGACCCGCGATTCGCTTCCATCACGGACGTGAACTGGAGATGGATGACATCATCGCTTCACTGGAACGTGTACGCAGTCAGCCGCTGTTCTCGCATATCGACAAACTGCACTCTCCCGCGCCCTGGACGCTGGATATTCATCTGTCACAGCCCGATAGCTGGTTGCCTTGGCTGCTGGCCAGCGTCAGCGCGATGATCCTGCCGCGCGAATGGCCGACGTTGCGCCATTTTGCCCGTCAACCCATCGGCACCGGTCCTTACAGCGTGGTACGCAACCAGCAGACGCAGCTGAAAATCGCCGCCTTTGATGACTATTTTGGCTATCGCGCTCTGATTGATGACGTGTCGATTTGGGTGCTGCCGGAAATCAGCGACGAGCTGGTGTATGCCGGCGTTAAGCTGCAGGGGGAAACCGCCGATGAGAAATCCGAAGAGAGCCGTCTGGAAGAAGGTTGCTATTTCCTGCTGTTCGACCAGCGCTCAGAGCGTGGTAAGGATGCCCATTTTCGACGCTGGGTGAGCTATCTGCTTAACCCGATTGCCCTGCTCAACCATGCGGGTGTGGGCTATCAGCGCTACTGGTTCCCTGCATACGGTTTCTTACCGCGCTGGCATCATCGCCGCGATCTCACCCCAGCCGAAAAGCCCGATGGACTCACGCAACTGACCATCAGCTGGTACAGCCATCATGTTGAGCATGAAGGGATTGCTAACGCCCTACGCCCGCTGCTGGCTGAACAGGGCGTTGAGCTGATCACGCGCGAGCTGAGCTACGAAGAGTGGTTCGAAGGTGAAGGAGAGAGTGACATCTGGCTCGGCAGTGTGAACTTCACGCTGCCACTGGAGTACGCGCTGTTTGCCCAACTCTACGAGCTGCCGCTAATGCACCACTGCGTCCCGATTAACTGGCATGCCGATGCGGAGCAGTGGCGGCAAAAAAACTTATCCTTAGCCGATTGGAGTAAGCAGTTGGTGAACAGCGACTTTGTTCATCCGCTCTTCCATCACTGGTTACTGCTGGAAGGCCAGCGCAGTATGCGCGGTGTGCGGCTCAATACGCTCGGCTGGTTTGACTTCAAATCGGCCTGGTTTGCACCACCGGAGCTGTGACACTTTCGCGCTGTCACAGAAGTGTCTAAAATAAGCCGTTCTCAACGGGGTGCCCTGGTATTGGGCTGAGAGAAACCCGTCGAACCTGATCCGGCTCATACCGGCGTAGGGATTTGAGATGCCCGCTAACTCAGATCCTTTGCGACTCAACTTTATCTTCTCCTCAAGGAGCGCAAAGTGTTAAACAAAGTCTTGCCCGTGTTGCTGTTGATCTCTGCCCCGGCGTTGGCTGTCAAGCCTGTTCTTACCGTTTACACCTACGACTCGTTCTCTGCAGATTGGGGCCCCGGCCCTGCCGTTAAAAAAGCCTTTGAAGCCGAGTGCGGCTGCGAACTGAACTATGTGGCGCTGGAAGATGGCGTGTCGCTGCTCAACCGCGTGCGGATGGAGGGCAAAAACAGCAAAGCCGATGTGGTGCTGGGCCTCGATAACAACCTCTTGCAAGCCGCCGAAAAAACCGGCCTGTTCGCAAAAAGCACCGTCGACACCAGTCAATTGCAACTGCCTGATAGCTGGCATAACGACACCTTCGTTCCGTTCGATTACGGCTACTTCGCCTTCGTCTACGATAAAAACAAGCTGAAGAACCCACCGAAAAGCCTGAAAGAACTGGTCGAAAGCCCGGAAAAGTGGCGTGTGATCTATGAAGATCCACGCACCAGCACACCGGGATTAGGCCTGCTGCTGTGGATGCAAAAAGTGTATGGCGATAAAGCACCTGACGCCTGGCAGAAGCTGGCACAGAAAACGGTCACCGTCACTAAGGGCTGGAGCGAAGCCTATGGCCTGTTCCTGAAAGGCGAAGGCGATCTGGTGCTGAGTTACACCACCTCTCCGGCATATCACATCATCGAAGAGAAGAAAGATAACTACGCCGCTGCGCCGTTTAGCGAAGGCCATTATCTGCAAGTGGAAGTGGCTGCACAGCTCGCTAGCAGCAAACAGCCCAAACTGGCGCAGCAGTTTATGCAATTTATGGTATCGCCAGCCTTCCAGCAGACCATTCCGACTGGCAACTGGATGTATCCGGTGATCAAAAGCGATCTGCCTGCCGGTTATCAGTCTCTGACCGTGCCGGCGAATGCGCTGCAATACTGCTCAGCCGAAGTGGCCGATCATCGCGCGGACTGGATTCGTACCTGGCAACAAGCCGTTAGCCGTTAATGCCAGCCTGGTTAATTCCTGGAAGTGCCGTTGCGCTGCTATTGTGCGCAGTGGCACTGCTGGCGTTTGGCGCCTTAGTGATGGCGGCGCCGGTCACTGACTGGCGCGCCCTGCTGTCAGACAATTATCTGCACCACGTCCTGGCCTTCTCGTTTGAGCAGGCGCTTTTATCTGCCCTGCTCTCGGTGCTGCCGTCGATTCTGCTGGCACGTGCGTTGTATCGTCGCCGCTTTCCGGGACGTAATCTGCTGCTGCGCCTGTGTGCCATGACGCTGGTATTGCCGGTTTTAGTGGCCGTATTTGGTTTGCTCAGTGTTTACGGTCGCAACGGCTGGCTGGCGCACCTCTGTAGCCTGCCTGGCATTGATTACACCTTCTCGCCCTATGGCTTGCAGGGCATTTTACTGGCACATGTGTTCTTCAATCTGCCCCTCGCCACCCGCATGCTGTTACAGGCGCTGGAAAGTATTCCCGGCGAGCAGCGTCAGTTAGCCGCCCAACTTGGTATGCGCGGCTGGAATCTGTTTCGTTTAGTCGAATGGCCATGGCTGCGGCGCCAGATTCTGCCCACCGCAGCCCTGATTTTTATGCTGTGCTTCGCCAGCTTTGCCACGGTACTGGCATTAGGCGGAGGACCGCGTGCCACCACGCTGGAACTGGCCATCTACCAGGCGCTGAGTTTTGATTACGATCCCAGCCGTGCGGCGCTACTGGCACTGTTACAACTCGGGTGCTGTTTGCTGCTGGTGCTGCTCAGCCAACGTTTCAGTAAAGCCATTCCTACCGGCAGCCAAAATATTCGCGGCTGGCGTGATCCGCAGGATTGCTGGCATGCCCGGATCGGCGACACGCTACTGATTGTCTGTGCGCTACTGCTGTTGCTGCCGCCGCTCGCTGCGGTGATCGTTGATGGCTTGCGCGGTGGTGTTGCAGGTGCCCTGCAACAGCCCGCGTTATGGCAAGCGACCTTCACTTCACTGCGCATCGCCATCGGCGCCGGATTGCTGTGCGTGGTGCTGACCATCATGTTGCTATGGAGCAGTCGCGAGCTGCGTCAGCGTCAGCGCAACGTTGCGGCACAGGCAATGGAGCTAAGCGGTATGCTGATCCTGGCGATGCCCGGCATCGTGCTGGCCAGCGGCTTTTTCCTGCTGTTCAACGCCACCATCGGCCTGCCGCAGCGCGCCGATGGCTTAGTGATTTTCACCAATGCGCTGATTGCCATCCCCTATGCGATGAAGGTACTGGAGAACCCGATGCGCGATATCAGCGCTCGCTACACCCCGCTCTGCGCATCACTGGGCATTGCTGGTATTAATCGCCTGAAACTGATTGAACTGCGCGCGCTGAAGCGGCCCATTGCACAAGCGCTGGCGTTTGCCTGCGTGCTGTCGATTGGTGATTTCGGCGTGGTGGCCCTGTTTGGCAGCGCCGATTTCCGTACGCTGCCGTTCTATCTGTTCCAGCAAATTGGCGCTTACCGCGGCGCAGACGGTGCCGTAACCGCACTGCTACTGTTATTACTGTGCCTGTTGCTCTTTACTCTGATGGAAAAACTGCCGGGTCGTCATGCTGACACTGAATAATCTCACTTACCTTTACCAGCATCTGCCAATGCGCTTCCGTTTTGAAGCCCAGGCGGGGGAACGTCTGGCGATCCTCGGCCCCAGCGGCGCAGGCAAAAGCACCTTGCTCAGCTTGATCGGCGGGTTTCTGCCAGTGAGTCAGGGAACCCTGATAATGAATGGCGTCGATCATACGCGCAGCGTGCCGTCGGCGCGGCCGGTGTCGATGCTGTTTCAGGAGAACAACCTCTTCCCGCATCTGACGGTGCAGCAAAATATGGGATTAGGCTTGCATCCAGGCTTGAAACTGACGTGGGAACAGCAGCAACAGCTGGCCGCCATCGCTGAGCAGACCGGATTAGCCGAGATGCTGAACCGCTTGCCAGCTGAGCTTTCCGGCGGTCAACGCCAGCGCGTGGCCTTAGCGCGCTGCCTGCTGCGCGATCGGCCGATCCTGCTGCTCGATGAGCCCTTCTCTGCGCTCGATCCGGCGCTTCGCGGTGAGATGCTGCAACTGGTGCGTACGGTGTGTGAAAGCCGCAATATCACGCTGCTGATGGTGTCGCACAGCCTGGAAGACGCCCAGCAAATTGCGCCGCGCAGTCTGGTGGTGGTCGATGGGCGGATTTACTGGGATGGCAGCACGGCGAGCTTGATCAGTGGAGAGAGTGAAGCGGCTACCATCCTTGGCGTGAAAAAGCCTTAAGCGAAGAACACCTTCCACAATAGCTGGCGGAAGATAGGCATCATCGGGTGATACTGAATGGCGATAAATGCCGCCACGCCGATAGCCGCCGCCAGCGGTGCCAGCCAGCGCAAACGCGCCTGCGGCAGATATTTCGTCGCCCAATCAGTGGTTTTGCCACTGCGCCACCAGCGCCACATCAGCCAGAATCCCATCCACACCAGCAAAGCCACCAGCAACAGCAGCCACTTAAAATGGCCGCCTTGCGAGGCCTGCGGCACATCAATCGCCACACCGGCGAGGATACCCGGCATCAGATAAGCTGGCGGCCAGAGAATACAGCCAATCAGATTAGGTGGCAGGAACTTGCGCACCGGCAGCTCCAGCATGCCCGCCGCCAGTGGAATCAACGGACGCGTCGGGCCGACGAAGCGCCCCACCAGAATGGTAAACATGCTGTGTTCATGCAGCGCGTGCTCAGTTTTATCCAGCAGGCCCTGATACTTTTTCAGATATTTCCAGCGGTGTAATGGCCCCTGAAACTTCCAGCCGATGCCATACGAGACCCAATCACCAATCAGGCAACCGGCAAAACCCGCCGCCCAGGCAGGATAAAGGCCAATCTGTCCGCTGCCCACCAGCGCCCCAAGGCTGGCCATTAATACGGTTCCTGGCAACAGCAATCCCACGAACGCCAGTGACTCAAGGAAGGTCACCAGCGCCACGGCCATCAGCGCGTACTCCAGCGATTGCGAAAACAGATGTTCAATCCAGGCTTCCATAACTATCCTCTGCGGAATATAGAGGCTGGATTGTCCGGAGCCAGCGCCAAACCGTCAAGGCAAGAATTGTAGGACGATGTTGACAGAGTACTGACAATGTCGCCACACACAGGCACTGTATAAACATCCATGGTATACTTCAGGCAATTCATTTCCCGGAGTTCACGTGACCGAACCACGCGCAGGTTTTTTGCTTACCCGCCACTGGCGAGATACCCCAACCGGCAGCGAAGTGGTGCTGTGGCTGGCGACTGATGAGGGTCCACAGCGGCTGGTGCTACCGGCACAAGAGTCCGTGGCTTTCATTCCAGAAGAGTTCCGCCAGCAAACCGAAGCGTTGATCCGTGACGAGCGGCATATTCGTGTGCAATCACTCGAGCTGAAAGATTTCCGCCGTCGTCCGGTCTTTGGTCTCTATTGCCGCAGCCATCGCCAGTTGCAATACCTGGAAAAGCGACTGCGAGAAAATGGCATCGCGCTGTATGAGGCCGATATCCGCCCGCCAGAGCGCTATTTGATGGAGCGTTTCATCACTGCGCCGGTGTGGTTCAGCGGCGAGGTGCGCGGCGATAGCGTGGTCAATGCTCGCCTGAAACCGCATCCAGATTACCGCCCGCAGCTAAGATGGGTTTCGCTGGATATCGAAACCACGGAACACGGTGAGCTGTATTGCATCGGGCTGGAGGGCTGCGGTCAGCGCCAGGTTTACATGCTGGGTCCGCCCAATGGCGACGCCAGCACGCTCGATTTCGATCTCATCTATGTGGATAGCCGCCCGCAGCTGCTGGAACAGCTCAATGGCTGGTTCGCCCGCCACGACCCTGACGTGATCATCGGCTGGAGCGTAGTGCAGTTCGATCTGCGCGTCCTGCAAAAACACGCCGATCGTTATGGCATTCCGCTGCGCTTAGGACGCCAAAATCAGGCGCTGGAGTGGCGCGAGCACGGCTTTAAGCCTGGCGTCTTCTTCGCACAAGCCACCGGGCGGTTGGTGATTGATGGTATTGAAGCGCTGAAATCCGCATTCTGGGACTTTCCCTCTTTCAGTCTTGAGGCGGTGTCACGCCAGCTCCTCGGCGAAGGAAAAGACATCGACAACCCGTGGCAGCGCATGGAGGAGATCAACTGGCGTTTTGCCCATGACAAACCCGCGCTGGCGAAGTACAACCTGAAAGATTGCGAACTGGTGACGCGTATTTTCCAGCACACTGCCATCATGCCGTTCCTGCTGGAACGCGCCACGGTCAATGGCCTGGCGGTCGATCGTCACGGCGGTTCGGTGGCGGCGTTTGGTCATCTTTATATTCCGCGTATGCATCGCGCAGGATTCGTGGCACCTAACCTTGGTGAAGTGGCGCCCGAAGCCAGCCCGGGTGGTTATGTGATGGACTCACGGCCCGGCCTGTACGACTCGGTGCTGGTGCTGGATTACAAAAGCCTTTATCCCTCCATTATTCGCACCTTTTTGATCGATCCCGTCGGTTTGGTGGAGGGGCTGGCGCATCCAGACGATGCCGATTCCGTGCCCGGGTTTCGCCATGCGCGCTTCTCACGCCAAACCCATTGCCTGCCAGCGATTGTGGAGCAGATTTGGCAAGGGCGTGAAGCGGCTAAACGCAACGGCAATCAGCCTTTGTCACAGGCGCTGAAAATCATCATGAATGCCTTTTACGGCGTGCTTGGCACCAGCGCCTGTCGCTTCTTTGATCCACGTCTTGCGTCTTCAATTACCCTGCGTGGCCACGCCATCATGCAGCAAACACGTGAGCTGATTGAAGCCGAAGGGTTTGATGTGATTTATGGCGACACCGACTCCACCTTTGTCTGGTTGAAAGGCGCACACAGCGAGGCGGAGGCCGCCGCCATTGGTCATCGTCTGGCTAAACAGGTCAATGCGTGGTGGCAGCAACATCTGCAGCAGACTTACGGGCTGGAGAGCGCACTGGAATTAGAGTACGAAACCCATTTCAGTCGCTTCCTGATGCCCACCATTCGCGGTGCTGAACAAGGCAGTAAAAAGCGCTACGCCGGCATGATTCGCAGCGACGGAACAGAACGGCTGGTGTTTAAAGGGCTGGAGTCAGTGCGCACCGACTGGACACCGCTGGCGCAGCAGTTCCAGCAAAATCTGTATGGCCGAATTTTCCGTGGTGAGCCATGGCAGGATTATATCCGTGAGACCGTGGCGCAGTTGCTGGCGGGCGAACTGGATGAATTACTGGTCTACAAAAAGCGCCTGCGCCGCCCGTTAAAAGATTATGAAAAAAACGTGCCACCCCATGTACGCGCGGCTCGCCTCGCCGATGAGCAAAATCGGAAATTACAGCGTCCATTACAGCATCAAAATGGCGGGTCCATTCGCTATGTGATGGCGACCGCTGGCCCGGAACCGCTGGAAGCGCGCACCACGCCGCTCGACTATGATCACTATGTCACCAAACAGTTACAACCGGTGGCAGATGGCATTTTACCCTTCGTCGGCGATGACTTTGCTACACTTATCACCGGGCAGCTGGGGCTTTTTTGACAGGTGACGAATGCCCTGCCATCCAGTACCATAGCGCCCTTCCTGTTTCTCACCGCATAGACACTCTGACCAAACTCTCGTTTGGCGGTGATGTATTGCCTGAGAGCAGGTGAACTTCTTTATGGCATGTCAGAGAGTCGAGCTAAAAATATATGGTTTTTACACTGGGTCAGCGCTGGATTAGTGATACGGAAAGTGAACTGGGATTAGGAACGGTGGTGGCGATCGATACGCGCATGATCACCATGATGTTCCCGGCAACCGGCGAAAACCGCCTGTATGCCCGTAATGATGCTCCCGTCACCCGTGTGATATTCAATCCGGGCGACACCATCACCAACCACGAAGGTTGGCAGATGAGCGTCGATGAAGTCCGCAACGATAACGAATTAATGACTTACATCGGCACGCGTCTCGACACCGAAGAAAGCGGCGTGGTGATGCGCGAAGTGATGCTGGATAGCAAACTGGTGTTCAGTAAGCCTCAGGATCGCCTGTTCGCCGGTCAGCTCGACCGTATGGACCGTTTTGCCCTGCGCTTCCGTGCGCGTAAATACCAGAGTGAGCAGTATCGCCTGCCGATCAGCGGCCTGCGCGGCATGCGCACCAACCTGATTCCGCATCAGCTGCATATCGCCCATGATGTTGGCCGTCGTCATGCGCCACGCGTGTTGCTGGCGGATGAAGTGGGCCTGGGTAAAACCATTGAAGCCGGGATGATTATTCAGCAACAGCTGCTGGCCGGTCGTGCCGATCGCGTACTGATCGTGGTGCCGGAAACGCTGCAGCACCAGTGGCTGGTTGAGATGTTGCGCCGCTTCAACCTGCGCTTTGCCCTGTTTGATGACGACCGCTACACCGAAGCCCAGCACGACAGCGACAACGCCTTCGAAACCGAACAGCTGATTATCTGTTCACTGGATTTCGTACGCCGTAACAAGCAGCGTCTTGAATTGCTGGCCGATGCCGACTGGGATCTGCTGGTGGTCGATGAAGCCCACCATCTGGCCTGGAGCGAAGATGCGCCAAGCCGTGAATATCAGGTGATTGAACAGCTGGCGGAAAAAACGCCGGGCGTGCTGCTGCTGACGGCAACGCCGGAACAGCTGGGTCTGGAAAGTCACTTTGCCCGTTTACGTCTGCTCGATCCAAATCGCTTCCACGACTTCAGCCAGTTCGTGGCTGAGCAGCAGAATTATCGCCCGGTGGCCGATGCGGTGAGTTCGCTGCTGGCCGATCAGGCGATCACCAAAGAAGAGATGAACCTGATCAATGACCTGATCGGTGAACAGGACATCGAGCCGCTGCTGCAGGTGGCGAACAGCGATCGTGAAGGCAAAGAAGAAGCACGCAAAGAGCTGGTCTCGATGTTGATGGACCGCCACGGCACCAGCCGCGTGCTGTTCCGTAACACCCGTAACGGCGTGAAGGGCTTCCCGAAACGCGAACTGCACCAGATTCGTTTGCCACTGCCTGCGCAGTATCAAACCGCGATTAAAGTTTCCGGCATTATGGGCACACGCAAGAGCGCAGAAGAACGCGCGCGTGACATGCTGTATCCGGAAAAGATTTATCAGGAATTTGAAGGTGATAGCGGTACCTGGTGGAACTTCGACCCGCGCGTAGAGTGGCTGATGGGTTACCTGACCAGCAACCGTAAAGAGAAAGTACTGGTGATTTGCGCTCAGGCTGCCACTGCGCTGCAACTGGAGCAGGTGCTGCGCGAGCGCGAAGGTATTCGTGCTGCAGTGTTCCACGAAGGATTATCCATTCTGGAACGCGACCGCGCTGCGGCGTTCTTCGCCTCAGAAGAAGAAGGCGCACAGGTACTGCTGTGCTCGGAGATCGGTTCTGAAGGCCGTAATTTCCAGTTCGCCAGCCGTCTGGTAATGTTCGACCTGCCGTTTAACCCGGATCTGCTGGAACAGCGTATTGGCCGTCTCGACCGTATCGGCCAAATGCACGACATTCAGATCCTGGTGCCATGGCTGGAAAAAACCGCCCAGGCGGTGCTGCTGCGCTGGTACCACGAGGGCCTGGATGCGTTTGAGCATACCTGTCCAACTGGACGCGCCATTTATGACAGCGAATACAGCAAGTTAATCGAATACCTCGCCGCACCTGAGAATCCACAGGGGCTGGATGAATTTATTGCAGAGAGCCGCAAACAGCACGACACGCTGAAAGCGCAGCTGGAGCAGGGTCGTGACCGCTTACTGGAGCTGAACTCCAACGGCGGCGAAGCAGCGCAGGCGCTGGCGAATGCTATCGGCGAACAGGATAACGACACCGACCTGGTTAACTTCGCGCTGAACCTGTTCGATATCGTCGGCATCAACCAGGAAGACCGCAGTGACAGCCTGATCGTGCTGACGCCATCCGATCATATGCTGGTGCCGGATTTTCCAGGTTTACCGGAAGATGGCTGCACCGTGACCTTCAACCGTAACCAGGCGCTGTCGCGTGAAGACACCCAGTTCATCACCTGGGAACATCCGCTGATCCGTAATGGTCTCGATTTGATCCTGTCCGGCGATACCGGCAGCTGTGCATTGTCACTGCTGAAGAACAAAGCGCTGCCGGTTGGGACGCTGCTGGTTGAGATGGTGTACGTGGTTGAAGCGCAGGCTCCGAAAAGCCTGCAACTCACCCGCTTCCTGCCGCCAACGCCGGTGCGTCTGCTGATGGATCGTGCGGGCAACAACCTGGCAGGCAAAGTGGAGTTTGAAAGCTTTAACCGCCAGTTAAACGCCGTGAATCGTCATACCGGTAGCAAACTGGTTAACGCAGTGCAGCAGGAAGTGCACGAGATTCTGACCCAAGCCGAAAAAGTGGTGATTCCGGAAGCACAGGCGATCATCGCAGCGGCGAAAGTCGAGGCGGATGAGAAGCTGAGTGCCGAGCTATCACGTCTTGAAGCGCTGCGAGCGGTCAACCCCAGCATCCGTGATGATGAGGTTGAAGCGCTGGAAAGCAATCGCGAGCAGGTGCTGGCGAGCCTCGGTGATGCGGGCTGGCGTCTGGACGCGCTGCGTCTGATCGTTGTCACGCACCAATAATTGCTGAAGGCCACTACGACATGTTGATGGAAGCCTACAATCCGCCGCTCGACCCCTGGCTACATATTCTGTATCAGGACGAGCACATTATGGTGGTCAACAAGCCAAGCGGCTTGTTGTCGGTGCCTGGTCGCCTGGAGGAGCACAAAGATAGCGTGATGACGCGCATTCAACGTGATTTCCCTCAGGCGGAATCGGTGCATCGCCTGGATATGGCCACCAGCGGCGTGATCGTGGTGGCGCTGAATAAGGCTGCGGAAAGAGAGCTCAAGCGGCAGTTCCGCGAGCGTGAGCCGTCAAAGTATTATGTGGCACGCGTGTGGGGCCATCCTGCGGCGGAAGAGGGATTGATCGATCTGCCGCTGATTTGCGACTGGCCTAATCGCCCTAAGCAAATGGTATGCTTCGAGAACGGTAAAGCCGCTCAGACCGAATATCAGGTGCTGGAATACGAAGCGAGCAACAGCGCCCGCGTGCGGCTCAAGCCGATTACCGGCCGCTCGCACCAGCTGCGCGTGCATCTACTGGCGCTGGGTCACCCGATTTTGGGCGACCGCTTTTATGCCCATGAAGAAGCACTGAGCATGGCGCCGCGTCTGCAACTGCACGCGGAGTCATTAACCATTACCCATCCGGCGTTTGGCAACAGCATGACGTTTAAGCAGCCAGCAGATTTTTAATCTGCAGGTCATAAAAAAGGGCCGTCAGTCATGACGGCCCTTTCAAATTCAATCTTAACGTTCCAGGCTATTTAAAACCTTTCTCCTTACGAATCAAATCGTAAGCCGCCTGAATCTCCTGCGCTTTCTGCTTCGCCATCTCCATCATTTCTGGCGGTAACCCTTTCGCCACCAGTTTGTCCGGATGATGCTCACTCATCAGCTTACGGTAAGCGCGTTTAATGGTGGTGCTGTCATCGCTGCTTTTTACCCCCAGCACACTACAGGCATCATCCAGCGTCGGTCCGCGTTTCGCCTGTTGATAAGCACCACCATAAGAGGAGCCACCGCCACCAAATTGTTGCCCACCTTCCATCATGCGAAGGAACTGATCGAACTGTGCCCGCGAAATGCCCAGCTCTTCCGCGATTACATACAGCACCTGGCGTTCATTGGGATGCAGCGAACCGTCAGCAAATGCCGCCTGAATCTGAATTTCCAGAAACATCCGAATCAGATCAAAACGACCAAAACAGGCGCTGCGCAGTTCACGCAATTTATTCCGCAGCGGATAGTCACTTTGCTTGCCTTCGCGGAAAGCACGCTGCGCAGCCATGCGGGCATCGCCATGCAGTTGCATACGATCCATAAATAAGGAAGCAATCTGGATATCTGCCTCGGTGACGCGCCCTTTTGACTTGGTCAAATGACCCATCACCTGAAAAGTGGTACTGAAAAACAGCGTCTGTCGCGCCTGATTATTGGCGAAATAGCCCTGTCCTTTTACGCTGCGCACTTTGTCAAACATATGACCAATGATCAGACCCAGTACAATGCCCCAGAAGCCTGCTCCGGAAAGTAAGCCGAGAGCCAGACCAATAACTTTTCCCCAGTAGCGCATAAACTCCTCAATTCGCCATGCTTGCGGCTGAAAATTGCATTATCATACCTTTCATTTACTTCAGTGCCTAACAGCAACGCGATCAGACAAGGATTAACACTGGCACAACGCCGGGCAGTAAGTTAGTCTCTGAGCCGATTGTCGGCATGATGCCCGTTCTCATGGAAATCCCGAACCGCGTATGAAAAAACAGATACCTACCCTGCTGGCAACCATGATTGGTGCAGCGCTCTACAGTCAGCAGTCATTCGCCGACGATCTTATGTCGCAATGCATGCTGGGCGTGCCGAGCTATAACCGTCCGCTGGTCAGCGGCGACACCAATTCCCTGCCTGTCACCATCAACTCTGACTCGGCCAAGGGTAACTACCCGAATGACGCGGTATTCACGGGCAATGTTGATGTGCAGCAGGGCAACAGCCGCTTACGTGCCGATGAGATGCAACTGCATCAGCGTCAGCAGGATGGACAGACCACGCCAGTGCGTACCGTGGATGCGCTGGGTAATGTGCACTATGACGACAACCAGGTCATCCTGAAAGGTCCGAAAGCGTGGTCCAATCTGAACACCAAAGACACCAACGTGTGGAACGGTGATTACCAGATGGTGGGCCGTCAGGGCCGCGGCGTTGCCGATCAGATGAAACTGCGTGGCGACAACCGTTATACCATTCTGGAAAACGGCAGCTTCACCTCTTGCCTGCCCGGCTCTAATAGCTGGAGCGTGGTCGGTTCTGAAGTGATCCAGGACCGTCAGGAAGAAGTGGCGGAGATTTGGAACGCCCGCTTTAAACTCGGCAATGTGCCGGTGTTTTACAGCCCATATTTGCAGTTACCGATTGGCGATCGCCGTCGCTCCGGTTTCTTGATCCCGAATGCGAAGTACGGTAGTAACAACGGCTTCGAATTTATGCTGCCGTATTACTGGAACATCGCGCCACAGGCCGATGCCACCATTACGCCGCATTACATGAGCAAACGTGGTCTGCAATTGCAGAACGAATTCCGCTATCTGACCGTATTTGGTGCCGGTTTGATGGAGCTGGATTACCTGCCTTCAGATAAGCAGTACGATAACGATAAAGCGGTGCGTGGCATCGCTGAAAACGATAACTCAGATCGCTGGCTGTTCTACTGGCAGCATGCCGGCGTTTACGAGCAGCACTGGCGCTTCAACGCCAACTACACCAAGGTAAGTGACCCGTATTACTTCAACGATCTCGACTCGAAGTATTACAACTCTACTGACGGTTATGCGACGCAGAAATTCAGCTTTGGCTACGCGGACACCAACTGGGACGCCACGTTGTCGACCAAAGATTTCCAGGTGTTTGGCAGTACCAGCACGCGTAATATTTATCGTGCGATGCCTCAGCTTGACCTAAATTTCTATCAGAATGACATTGGTCCTTTTGACGGTCGTATTTTTGCTCAGGCGGTTAAATTTACCAACGTAAACAGCGAAATGCCTGAAGCCACGCGCCTTCATATCGAACCGACGTTGAATCTGCCACTATCCAATGGCTGGGCCAGTCTCGATACCGAAGCAAAATTCCTCGCTACCCACTATCAGCAGGATGGTATCGACAATTACAACAGCACTGTGGATGAAAATAGTGCTAGCGGTCAGCTGAAAAACTCCGTTAATCGTACCTTGCCGCAGTTCAAAGTGGATGGTCGCCTGGTGTTTGACCGTGATATGGATTGGGAACCTGGCTACACGCAAACGCTGGAACCGCGTGTGCAGTACCTCTATATCCCGTATCGCAACCAGAGCAGCATCTATCCGTACGACTCTACCCTGCTGCAAACCGACTATACCGGTCTGTTCCGCGATCGTACCTATAGCGGCCTGGATCGTATCGCGTCGGCTAACGAAGTCTCAACCGGTGTGACCACACGAATTTATGATAACGATCTGGTTGAACGTTTTAACGTTTCTGTGGGTCAAATCTACTCGTTTACCCCGTCTCGTACCGGCGTAAACCAGACGAGTGATGAGGATGATACCGGCAGCCTGGTGTGGGCCGGGGATACCTACTGGAAAATCAGCGATCGCTGGGGCGCGCGTGGCGGTCTGCAGTATGACACCCGTCTCGATAACGTTGCACAAGGCAACGCCATCCTGGAATACCGTCAGGATGCCGATCGTATGGTGCAGTTGAGCTATCGCTACAGCAGCCCGGAATACGTGGCGCAGGCGTTGAACAACTCCAGCTTGCTGACGAACCCGATCTACAAAAACGGGATTTCACAAGTTGGCGCAACCGCGAGTTGGCCAATTGCCGATGCCTGGTCACTGGTGGGCGGATATTACTACGATACCCGCAACAGTCGCCCTGCTGAGCAGTTAGTTGGCCTGCAGTACAGCTCGTGCTGCTACGCCATTCGTCTGGGTTACGAGCGCAAGATCAACGGTTGGGAAAACAACGACAGTAAGTACGACAACCAAATCTCATTCAACATTGAGCTACGTGGTCTGAGTTCTAACTATGGCTTAGGCACCAATGAAATGCTGCGTCAGGGCATCATCCCTTACCAGCGCGCTTTCTGATGTTGTGATGTTTTACAGGCTATCCCGCAGTGCGGAAACAACAATGGATAAAGTATGAAGAACTGGAGAATGCTGATTCTTGGTGTAGCGATCACCGCTAACACTGCGTTCGCAGCCCCACAAGAGCTTGATAAAGTTGCTGCCGTCGTGAATAACGGCGTGGTACTGGAAAGTGACGTTGATAACATGATGCGCACTGTGAAATCACAGGCGCAGCAAGCTCATCAACAGTTGCCTGATGACAAAACCTTGCGTCATCAGATCCTTGAGCGTCAGGTCATGGATGCCATCATTCTTCAGATGGGCGAGAAAGCCGGCCTGCAGGTCAGCGATCAGCAGTTGGATCAGGCAATCCAGAATATTGCCGCACAAAATAAGATGAGCATGGATCAGTTGCGCAGCCGCCTGGCCTATGACGGAATGAACTACAACGCCTACCGTGCGCAGATCCGTCAGGAAATGCTGATCTCTGAAGTGCGTAATAACGAAGTGCGCCGCCGTGTGACGATCCTGCCGCAGGAAGTCGATACGCTGGCAACGCAGATTGGTTCACAGAATACTCAGGGCACTGAACTGAACGTGAGCCAGATCTTGCTGCCACTGTCAGAAAACCCTACGCAGCAGCAGGTTGACGATCAGGAAGCGCTGGCGCGTCAATTGGTCGGTCAACTGAAAAGCGGTGCCGATTTCGGCAAAATGGCAGTGACCTACTCTGCCGATCCGCAGGCGCTGAAAGGCGGCAACATGGGTTGGGCGAAAATTGAAGAGTTGCCGACCCTGTTCTCGCAAGCGTTAAGCACCGCGAAGAAGGGCGACATCGTCGGCCCAATACGTTCTGGTGTTGGCTTCCATATTCTTAAAGTGAACGATCTGCGCGGTGAGAGTAAAAACATCTCTGTCACCGAAGTGCATGCACGCCATATTCTGCTGAAGCCTTCTCCGATCCTCACTGATGCGCAGGCACAAGCGAAGATCGAGCAGATCGCAGCTGACATCAAGAGTGGCAAAACCACCTTTGCTGCGGCGGCAAAACAGTTCTCTGACGATCCGGGTTCTGCTAACCAGGGTGGTGATCTCGGCTGGGCAACGCCTGAAATCTACGATCCTGCCTTCCGTGATGCGCTGCTGAAGCTGCAAAAAGGCCAGGTCAGTGAGCCGGTACACTCCTCCTTCGGCTGGCATCTGATTCAGTTACTGGATACCCGTCAGGTTGATAAAACCGATGCGGCGCAGAAAGAGCGTGCTTATCGTCTGCTGTTTAACCGTAAATTTGCCGAAGAAGCACAAACCTGGATGCAGGAACAACGCGCCAGTGCTTACGTGAAGATTCTGGACAACAATGGTCAGTAATTATCGTGTCGTGATTACCCCCGGCGAACCCGCCGGGATTGGTCCTGATCTCACCGTTCAACTGGCTCAGCTCGACTGGCCAGTTGAACTGGTGGTCTGTGCCGATGGCCATGTGCTGCGTCAGCGAGCCCAGCAACTGGGCTTACCGCTTACGCTGCGCGATTACCAACCGGGTGTTGCGGCACAAGTACAGCAGGCCGGTACGTTAACGCTGCTGCAGGTTGATACCGCGCAGCCGGTCACGCCTGGTGAATTAACCGTAGCGAATGGGCATTACGTATTGGAAACGCTGGCGCGTGCCTGCGACGGTTGCCTAAACGGTGAATTTGCTGCGTTGATTACCGGACCCGTGCACAAAGGCGTCATCAATGACGCCGGCATTCCGTTTACCGGTCATACCGAATTCTTCGCCGAGCGTGCCGGTGGCGATCGCGTGGTGATGATGCTGGCCACCGAAGAGTTACGCGTCGCGCTCGCCACTACGCATTTGCCGTTAAAAGATGTCGCTGATGCGATTACTCGCGACAGCCTGCATGAGGTGATTACGATTCTGCATCAGGATTTACAGCAGAAGTTCGGTTTACCCCATCCGCATATCTTTGTCTGCGGCCTGAATCCGCACGCGGGCGAAAGCGGCCATATGGGCCGTGAAGAAATTGATACTATCATTCCGGCGCTCGACGAACTGCGTCAGCAAGGTATACAGCTTACCGGCCCATTACCGGCTGATACGCTGTTCCAGCCGAAGTACCTACAGCATGCCGATGCGGTCCTGGCGATGTATCACGATCAGGGCTTACCGGTGCTAAAATTTCAGGGGTTTGGTCGCGCGGTGAATATCACCCTTGGCCTGCCCTTTATCCGGACTTCTGTCGACCATGGTACCGCGCTGGAATTAGCCGGCCAGGGCAAGGCGGAACCGGGCAGCTTTATCACGGCGCTTAATCTCGCCATCACTATGATCAAGAGCAGTAATGAATAATCGCGTCCATCAGGGGCATTTTGCCCGTAAACGTTTCGGGCAGAACTTCCTGAACGATCAGTACATTATCGACAGCATTGTCTCCGCTATTCACCCGCAGAAGGGAGAAGCGATTGTGGAGATTGGTCCCGGCCTGGGTGCCTTAACTGAACCGGTGGGCGAACGCCTCGATGAACTGACCGTTGTAGAGCTGGACCGCGATCTGGCTGCACGTTTGCAGACCCATCCGTTCCTCGGACCGAAGCTGACCATTTATCAGCAAGATGCCATGACTTTCGATTTCTCGGCGCTGGCGCAAGAGAAAGGTCAGCCACTACGTGTCTTTGGCAACCTGCCGTACAATATTTCGACCCCGCTGATGTTCCACCTTTTCAGCTATACTGGTTCGATTAAAGACATGCACTTCATGCTGCAGAAAGAAGTGGTAAACCGTTTGGTTGCCGGACCAGGCAGTAAAGCGTATGGCCGCCTGAGCGTGATGGCGCAGTACTATTGCCAGGTGATTCCGGTGCTGGAAGTTCCACCCGAATCCTTCACGCCTGCGCCAAAAGTTGATTCCGCCGTGGTGCGTTTGATGCCTTACCCAGAACCACCTTATCCGGTGAGCGATATTCGCCTGCTGAGCCGCATCACCACTGAAGCCTTTGGTCAACGCCGTAAAACCCTGCGTAACAGCCTTGCACATATGTTTACTGCGGGTGCGTTGGATGAACTGAACATTGATGCCTCGCTGCGTGCTGAGAATGTCACCGTGGCACAGTATTGCCAATTGGCGAACTGGCTGGGCAATCATCAGGCTGAAACCCCGGAGAAATAAGTGTATGAGTGAACTGGCCCGCGTCTGTATTCATGTATTGAGTCAATATGTGGAATCACAATCCTTGCCCGACGAGGATCGTTACGTGTTTGCCTACACCATCACCATACGTAATCTGGGACGAAATAGCGTTCAACTGCATAGTCGCTACTGGCTTATCACCAATGGCAACGGTCGTGAGACTGAAGTTCAGGGGGAAGGTGTGGTTGGCGAGCAACCGCACATTGCCGCTGGCGGTGAGTATCAGTACACCAGCGGTGCGATTCTGGAAACCCCTATGGGCACCATGCAAGGTCACTATGTGATGATCGACGATGAAGGTGAAGAATTTCACGTCGACATTCCGGTGTTCCGACTCGCCGTGCAAACCCACATACATTAATCCCCCTCCGCCCGGCCAGTCCGGGCGGCGCGTTTTGATCGGACTGACGTAATGAGTACATACCTGATTGGCGATATTCACGGCTGTTATGACGAGCTACGTGCGCTGCTGGCGCAGGTTGATTTCGATCCGCAGCAAGACGAGCTTTGGCTAACCGGCGACTTAGTGGCGCGTGGCCCGGGTTCGCTGGATGTGCTGCGCTATGTGAAATCGCTGGGAGATTGCGTACGACTGGTGCTCGGCAATCACGATCTGCATCTGCTGGCGGTTTATGCGGGCATCAGCCGTAACAAACCTAAAGATCGTCTGACGCCATTGTTAGAGGCGCAGGACGCGGATGAGCTGATCAACTGGTTACGTCGCCAGCCGCTGCTACAAGTGGATGAAGAGAAAAAGTTGTTGATGGCTCATGCGGGTATCACACCGCAGTGGGATCTCGACACGGCAAAACTCTGTGCGCGTGAAGTTGAAGCCGTGCTGGCCAGCGACACCTACCCGCTGTTCCTGGATGCGATGTACGGCGACATGCCGAACAACTGGACGCCGGAATTGAGCGGCTTGGCGCGTCTGCGCTTCAGTACCAATGCCCTGACGCGTATGCGCTTCTGCTTCCCCAACGGTCAGTTGGATATGATCTGCAAAGAAGCCCCCAACTCTGCTCCACCGCCGCTGAAACCCTGGTTCCTTGTTCCCGGCAAGATCAGCAGTGACTACACGCAGGTGTTTGGTCACTGGGCTTCACTGGAAGGCAAAGGGACGCCTGAGCACATTATCGGCCTGGATACCGGTTGCTGCTGGGGCGGCACGCTGACGCTGCTGCATTGGGAATCGCAACGCTATTATGTGCAGGCCTCTAACCGTGAGAAGGCGATGGCAGAGAGTGCCACCAGCGTACATCCGCCATTGAGCGACATGTCATAAACAAAAAGCCCCGCAACGTGAGCGGGGCTTTTTTTTGTTCGCTATAAAGGGTGGTTCTGAGATTTCCCGGTCGCCCTGTAGGGCAACACCACGACGAAATGAGACGATTTTCTCAGGGGCACATTGATGGGTGCCGGGATAAACATCAACGGCGATCTAAAATCTCAAAGCAGTAGCTGTGCGAGTTTTGCGCATCGGCGTCATGAAACTCGCTAAAGGTCGATTGCCACTCATCCGGCTCGTAATCCGGGAATTGGGTGTCACCTTCGACTTCGGCATCAATGTGTGTGAGATACAAACGATCGGCACGCGCCAGCATCTGTTCGTAAATGCGACCGCCACCGATCACCATGACCTCTTCCACGTCTCCCGCCGCTTTCACTGCTTCGTCCAGCGAAGTCACCCAGGTCACGCCTTCATGGGTGCCCGGCTGGCTGCTCACCACGATATTCAAACGTCCCGGTAGCGGGCGGCCGATTGATTCAAAGGTCAGACGCCCCATAATCACCGGCTTATTCAGCGTATTACGTTTAAACCACGCCAAATCAGCGGGCAGGTTCCATGGCATGGCATTTTCCATACCAATAATGCGATCGGCTGCCAGTGCTGCGATCAGACTAATCATGTTAAAAGACCTACAGGAAAAAAATTGGCGCAATGATACGTAAAGGCGAAAGTTTCGTCGATAGGCCGCCCCCGCTATTTGCGTAAAGCTCCTATGCGACCGCATTTTTGTTATTGGACAGAGTTTTACACCGACTTTCCCACCATACTTGGGAATAGACGCCATATTAGTCCGGCAGGACGCTATAACTCAGGGTGAAATGAGGCTTTAACGTGATGGAGTGTAAAGAAAACCGCACTGTCTTCGACAAAGAAAAACGGCTCCCGCAGGAGCCGTTGTCACGTCGATTAGAAATCGTAGCGCAGACGCACCAGGTTCATGTTACCCAGTGATTTGTCGGTGCTTGAGGTGATCACGTATTCGTAATCCACCTGGAAGCCGTAATCCAGTTTAGTGCTGATACCGACACCATTGTCGATACGCTTGTAGTTACGTCCATTGACGAACTCCAGACGGTCGCCCATGAAGTAAGGCTGGATAGATTTGACCGCGTACTGGCCAATTGGGAATTTGTAACCGGCGAAGTATTCCACGCCCCACGCATCATCCGCGAAGTAATTGTTAACCGTATTCTTCTTGGTTGGTGAGAAGTTCTGATACCAGCCTGCACCTGCAGACAGCGTCCAGTTATCCGGGGTCCAACTCAGCGCGGTACCGTAGATGTTCTGGTCATAGTCTTTGCTTTCACCGGTGCCTGGGTTATGGATATCTGCACGGGTGTAGTTCCATGCCGTGCCCCATGCCAGATCTTTGGTGATGTGATAGTTCACACCCAGTGAGCCGCCGCCTTTACGCTTGTAACGCAGGCCGTTGCCTGGCAGGTAGTTGTTATCTTCAAACAGGTATGAAGCGTAAACATCAACGTCGCCGAAGGTGTTTTTGTACTTCAGCATCTTACGTGAACGGTATGAACCGTCGTAGTCACCGTTGATACCGTTGCCCGGTGCCTGAGCCAGCATGTCGTAGTCCCAGATATCGGTCTTCGCGCCGACCACATCATAGTAAACGCTGTTCTGCTGACCAAAGGTCAACTGACCCCAGGTTTTGCTCTTCAGACCCGTGTACAGCTGACGACGCGTGGTGTTGTTCTGGCCATCGGCATAGTGGTTATCCCAACCCCACCAGGCCGGGAAGTTCACGCCCAGCTCGTAGTAGCTGACCCAGCTGATGTCATCAAACAGGTAGTAAT
This sequence comes from Pantoea sp. Seng, assembly GCF_009829935.1. Taxonomy (NCBI): domain Bacteria; kingdom Pseudomonadati; phylum Pseudomonadota; class Gammaproteobacteria; order Enterobacterales; family Erwiniaceae; genus Pantoea; species Pantoea sp. Seng. The sequence continues at coordinate 171,806 of NZ_SZZV01000009.1, forward strand.
CCGCGGAGAAACGGAAACGTGAACCACCATCGTAGCCGTTACGCTTGTACGATTGATCACTGACGCCAGCCTGATGCTGGAACTGAGGACGAATACTGCCGCCGACTTTGAAATCAAGACGACTAAGTGGATCGCCTGCCTGCGGATCCTGCTTCAGCAGGGTAATTTCCGCCTGGCTGGCGAGAGGCGCAGCAACTAATAACGCAGCCACTGCGCTGAGGGTGAAAGCACGCATTTTCATTTTTTATATCCCAGTTAAGGTGAGCGCTCTATTGATGAGCGCTCAAGATAGTACGGTGCGCTTACCGGGATCGTATTTATAATTTTGTGCGGATAATCCGAGGTGTAACCGTTATCGCATCAACTGATAAAAACTATGTCAAATCAATATATTTTTCACAAATAACCTTATTCAACCAATGATAAACAGGCGAAAAAACGGCTCCCAAAGGAGCCGTTTTCAGTCGGTCAACTTATTGATTAACCTTTGATTTGCGCATGCATTTCCTGCACTGAAATCACTTTCTCTGTCGGATCTGCATTCAACGCCATCGCGGTAGCAAATCCACCATTCAGCGTGGTGTCATAATGCACTTTATATTGCAGTGCACTGCGGCGAATCAGTTTGGAATCTTCAATCGCCTGACGACCTGCGGTGGTATTGACGATGTAGGTGTATTCGCCATTCTTCAGACGGTCCTGAATGTGTGGACGACCTTCATGCACCTTGTTAACCAGACGTGGGTTGATACCGGCCTCACCCAGCACCACAGCGGTGCCGTGTGTGGCGTCCAACTCGAAGCCAAACTTCTGCAGCTTCGCCGCCAGGTCAACGATACGTTTCTTATCGCCTTCGCGCACAGACAGTAACGCACGACCGGTTTTCTTCATGTTGCTCTGCGCACCTAGCATCGCTTTGGCGAACGCTTCCGCAAAGGTACGACCGACACCCATCACTTCGCCGGTAGAACGCATCTCTGGACCAAGAATCGGGTCAACACCCGGGAACTTGTTGAACGGTAGCACCACTTCTTTCACCGAATAATACGGTGGAATGATTTCTTTCGTGACGCCCTGCTCAGCCAGGGTTTTGCCTGCCATCACGCGCGCAGCCACTTTCGCTAAAGGTACGCCGGTCGCTTTAGACACGAATGGCACGGTACGCGCCGCACGTGGGTTCACCTCAATCAGGTAAACCTCGTTGTCCTTCACTGCAAACTGCACGTTCATCAAACCGCGTACGTTCAGCTCGAAAGCCAGTTTCTCGACCTGTTGACGCATCACGTTCTGGATTTCAGTGCTCAGCGTATAAGCCGGCAGTGAACAAGCGGAGTCACCTGAGTGAACGCCGGCTTGTTCGATGTGCTCCATGATGCCGCCAATCAGCACACGTTCACCGTCGCAAATCGCATCCACGTCGACTTCCACTGCATCATCCAGGAAGCGGTCCAGCAGAACCGGCGCATCATTGGAAACCGAAACCGCGGTCTGGAAGTAACGCTTCAGGTCGATTTCATCATAAACGATTTCCATCGCACGACCGCCCAGCACATAGGAAGGACGTACCACCAACGGATAACCGATACCTGCCGCTTTCTCAACAGCTTGCTCCAGCGTAGCCACGGTGGCGTTAGCCGGTTGCTTCAGGCTCAGGCGATCAACCGCCTGCTGGAAACGTTCACGGTCTTCAGCACGGTCAATCGCATCTGGGCTAGTGCCTATCACGGGCACACCTGCTGCTTCCAGCGCACGAGCCAGCTTCAGCGGGGTCTGGCCGCCGTACTGCACGATGACGCCTTTAGGCTTCTCGATGCGCACGATTTCCAGCACGTCTTCCAGCGTCACCGGTTCGAAGTACAAACGATCGGAGGTGTCGTAGTCAGTCGATACGGTTTCCGGGTTACAGTTCACCATAATGGTTTCGTAACCGTCGTCGCGCAGCGCCAGTGCCGCATGTACGCAGCAGTAATCGAACTCGATACCCTGACCGATACGGTTTGGACCGCCGCCCAAAATCATGATTTTGTCACGATCCTGGTTTGGATTGGCCTCGCACTCTTCTTCATAAGTGGAGTACATATAAGCGGTATCGGTGGAGAATTCCGCCGCACAGGTGTCTACGCGTTTGTAGACTGGGTGTAGGTTGAACTGCTGACGCAGTTTGCGAATTTCGCTCTCTGCCACGCCCGCCAGGTTTGCCAGACGCACGTCAGCAAAGCCTTTGCGCTTCAGTGCACGCAGGAAATCAGCATTCAGTGAGTTGACACCTTCACGCGCAACCTGCTCTTCCAGACGTACCAGCTCTTCGATTTGCACCAGGAACCAGCGGTCAATGTTAGTCAGGTTGAACACGCCATCCACCGACATACCGGCACGGAACGCATCCGCGATGTACCAGATACGGTCAGAACCGGCATCTTTCAGCTCACGGCGGATGCGGGTCAGGGCTTCGGCATCATCCAGATCCACTTTCGGGTCGAAGCCGTTTGCCCCCACTTCCAGACCGCGCAGCGCTTTCTGCATTGATTCCTGGAAGGTGCGGCCAATCGCCATCACTTCACCCACAGATTTCATCTGCGTGGTCAGGCGGTCATTGGCACCAGCGAACTTCTCGAAGTTGAAGCGAGGAATCTTGGTCACAACGTAGTCGATTGACGGCTCAAACGACGCCGGTGTACGACCGCCGGTGATGTCATTCATCAGCTCATCGAGAGTGAAGCCCACCGCCAGTTTCGCGGCGACTTTTGCAATCGGGAAACCGGTCGCTTTGGAAGCCAGCGCCGAGGAGCGCGACACGCGCGGGTTCATTTCGATAACCACAAGACGGCCGTCTTTTGGGTTAACCGAGAACTGCACGTTAGAACCGCCGGTTTCCACGCCGATTTCACGCAGTACCGCCAGCGAGGCGTTACGCATGATTTGGTATTCTTTATCCGTCAGGGTTTGCGCCGGTGCCACGGTGATCGAGTCGCCGGTATGGATACCCATCGCATCGAAGTTTTCGATCGAGCAGACGATGATGCAGTTGTCGTTTTTATCACGCACCACTTCCATCTCGTACTCTTTCCAGCCAATCAGCGACTCATCAATCAGCAGCTCATTGGTAGGGGAAAGATCCAGGCCACGCTCGCAAATCTCTTCGAACTCTTCGCGATTGTAAGCGATACCGCCACCGGTGCCGCCCATGGTAAAGGAAGGACGAATGATGCACGGGAAGCCTACATCTTCGGCCACGGCCAGTGCTTCTTCCATGGTATGCGCGATACCGGAACGCGCGGTGCCGAGGCCGATGCTTTTCATCGCCACGTCGAAACGGCGGCGGTCTTCAGCTTTATCGATGGCATCCGCGGTCGCACCGATCATGGTGACGCCGAACTCAGCCAGCACACCCTGACGCTCCAGCTCCAGCGCACAGTTCAGTGCAGTCTGGCCGCCCATGGTCGGCAGAACGGCATCCGGGCGCTCTTTTTCGATGATCTTACGTACTACTTCCCAGTGAATCGGCTCAATATAGGTCGCATCGGCCATTTCCGGGTCGGTCATGATGGTGGCCGGGTTGGAGTTGACCAGAATGACGCGGTAACCCTCTTCACGCAGCGCTTTACACGCCTGTGCACCGGAGTAGTCAAATTCACATGCCTGGCCGATAACGATCGGGCCAGCGCCAAGGATCAGGATGGATTTTATGTCTGTACGTTTTGGCATCGTGGGCTCCTGATTACTTCGCGTTAGAACGGTAAGCTTCGATCAGTTCGATAAAGTGATCGAACAGCGGCGCCGCATCGTGCGGGCCTGGGCTCGCTTCAGGGTGTCCCTGGAAGCTGAAGGCCGGTTTATCTGTGCGGTGAATACCTTGCACCGTCTGGTCGAACAGCGACACATGCGTGACACGCAGATTCGCTGGCAGCTGGCTGTCATCAACCGCGAAACCGTGGTTCTGCGCGGTAATCATCACCACATTGTTGTCGAGATCTTTGACCGGGTGGTTGCCGCCGTGGTGACCGAGTTTCATCTTCACGGTTTTTGCACCGCTTGCCAGCGCCAGCAGCTGATGGCCGAGGCAAATACCAAACACCGGAATATCAGTTTTCAGGAAGGCCTGAATGGCGTTGATGGCGTAATCGCAAGGCTCCGGGTCACCAGGACCGTTCGACAGGAAAATGCCGTCTGGATTGAGTGCCAGCACCTCTTCTGCGCTGGTCTTTGCTGGGACAACGGTCAAACGGCAACCGCGATCCACCAGCATTCGCAGGATGTTGCGCTTAGCGCCGAAGTCATAGGCGACAACGTGGAATGGCAGCTCTGCAGCCGTTTTCTGCTCAGGCAAATCCCCTTCCAGTGTCCAGCTACCCTGCTGCCACGCGTAAGTTTCCGCCGTGGTCACTTCTTTCGCCAGGTCCATGCCTTTCAAGCCCGGGAAGGCCTGCGCTTTTTGCAGCGCCAGTGCCGCATCCGGATTATCACCCGCGATAATGCAGCCGCTCTGAGCGCCCTTCTCGCGCAGCAAACGGGTCAGTTTGCGCGTGTCGATATCGGCGATGCCGACAATGTTATTGCGCTGCAAGTAAGCTGACAGGCTTTCTTCACTACGGAAGTTGCTGGTGATCAGCGGCAGGTCGCGAATAACGAGGCCTTGAGCATGGATTTGGCTGGATTCTTCATCGGCGGCGTTAACGCCAACATTGCCGATATGGGGATAAGTGAGGGTAACGATTTGGCGGGAATAGGAAGGATCAGTGAGGATTTCTTGATAACCAGTCATTGACGTGTTGAAAACGACTTCCCCCACTGCCGACCCCGTTGCCCCGATGGCCCGACCGTGGAATTGGGTTCCGTCTTCCAGAACCAAGAGCGCTGACTTAATCAAAACATCCTCCAGGGAATAAACAGTCACAATATTTGCATATTAATTCAAAATACATGCCCGAATCAATGCAAAATCCGCCTGAATGCTCGAATTTTGGCAAATTGCGCGCATTCTAATGATCGACCTTCAGCTTGTCTACCCTGAGTGGCTATTTTTTTGTATTTTTAAGGCTGTTGAATGTTAAAAAGCGAGAAAGGCGATAAAAGAGTGAGATAAGTGAGGAAAATAAACGGTTGCTAAGCGGCAATAATCGCAAACACGTGCTACCGCGCATAAATTTTTGACCAAATGGTCAAAAATCGCATCTTACTGACCTCCCGATAGAACTAAACATTGAAAAATAGTCACCAAAAGACAAAAATACAATTAAGCCATCATTTTAATAAGTAAAATAAAGGGCAATGATCACATTGCCCTATTCAATCATCATCTTACCGATTGAAATAACCACATCACGATGGTTCACAACACTCACAACATCGATAAATCCAGCACATCCCGCATATCATAGAGGCCAGATTTCTTGTTCTTCAACCAACTTGCCGCCTTAACTGCGCCATTAGCAAAGGTCATGCGGCTGGAAGCCTTATGGGTAATCTCTACACGCTCGCCAATATCAGCAAACATCGCGGTATGTTCACCAACAATATCGCCTGCGCGTACGGTAGCAAAGCCGATGGTCTGTGCTTGACGCTCGCCGGTATGGCCTTCGCGTGCGTAAACCGCGTGCTCGTCCAATTTCCAGTTCATCGCATCGGCAATCGCTTCGCCCATCGCTAACGCTGTACCTGATGGTGCATCAACTTTATGACGGTGGTGCGCTTCCACAATTTCAATATCAGCATAGTCACCCATCACTTTGGCTGCTTGCTGCAGCAGATTCAGCACCAGGTTCACACCAACACTAAAGTTAGCGGCAAACACAATGCCAATTTCTTCGGCAGCGGCGCGAATCGCTTCTTTACCTGCCTCATCAAAGCCGGTGGTGCCAATTACCATCGCCTTTTTATGCTTGCGGCAGAATGCCAGGTATTCCAGCGTACCTTCCGGACGAGTAAAGTCGATCAGCACATCAAAATCATTGACCACTTTCAGCAAATCATCGGTAACGGTAATACCGGTTTTACCGATACCAGCCAGTTCTCCTGCGTCAGCGCCCAGCAGTGAAGAACCGCTACGTGCCAGTGCTGCGCCTAACGCGACACCTTCCGCTTGCTGCACGGCCTGAATTAAATTGCGTCCCATGCGGCCTGGCGCACCAACGATAGCAATGCGGATATCACTCATAATTATTCATTCCTGATACAAATCTATGCATGCAAAGCGTAAACAGGTTAACGGTCAGATAACAGTCACGCCACAATAAAAAAGGGATAATAAGAATTTTATGCCAGCCGCCAAACATTATCAGTAAAAGCAATCCCACCTGCTGGAAGTGGTCTATTTGGCGACGACAGATAAAGAAAAGGCCGAACGATGTCGGCCTGATTCTGTTTCGATAGCAAACGCTTACTGGACGTTGCGCACTTCGACACGCAACTCTTTCGGCACTTCAAACACAATGTTCTCTTCACGGCCAATCAGCTCAATCGCGGCTTCGCCGCCATACTCTTTCAAGCGCTGAATCACCTGCTGCACCAGAATATCCGGTGCCGAGGCACCCGCCGTCACACCGATGATCTGCTTGCCTTTAACCCACTCTTCCTGAATGTCATCTGCTGAATCGATCAGCTTCGCCAGTTTCCCCGCACGCTGTGCCAGTTCGGCCAGACGGTTGGAGTTAGAGGAGTTTTTCGAGCCCACCACCAGCACCACTTCCGCATCACGCGCCAGAACACGCACGGCTTCCTGGCGGTTAGTCGTGGCGTAACAGATATCATCTTTGCGTGGGCCAATAATTGCCGGGAAGCGCTGACGCAGTGCATCAATCACATCTGATGTATCATCAACCGATAAAGTTGTCTGCGTCATGAAGCACAGATTGCCTTCGTCCTTAACGCTCAGCTTGAACACATCTTCCGGTGACTCCACCAAATACATGCCACCATTGGGGTTGTTGTACTGCCCCATGGTGCCTTCTACTTCAGGGTGTCCGGCATGACCAATCAGAATGGCCTCCACACCTTTACGGCTGGCGCGCGCCACTTCCATATGTACCTTGGTCACCAGCGGACAAGTGGCGTCAAACAGCATCGTGAGATTGCGCGCTTTCGCTTCCGCCCGCACCGCCTGAGAAACGCCGTGAGCAGAGAAGATCAGGATGGCATCGTCCGGCACTTCGCTGATCTCTTCAATGAAGATCGCTCCCCGATCGCGCAAGCTGCTCACCACGTAGCGGTTATGTACCACTTCGTGACGCACGTAGATCGGTGCACCGTACATCTCCAGCGCGCGCTCCACGATGCTGATGGCGCGATCCACGCCTGCACAGAAACCGCGAGGGTTAGCTAACAGGATTTGCATCGCTGGCCTCCAGCACCGGATCAATCTCCAGCACTTCAATTTCAAACTGAATGCGCTGGCCGGCCAACGGATGGTTAAAATCAACGGTGATCGAGTCACCGGAAATTTCACGGATCACACCCGGCATCTCGCTACCACCTCTGCCGCTGAACAGCATGATGGAACCGACTTCCGGTTCGCCAGCATCTTTAAAGTCACGGCGCGAAAAGTACTGAACCAGGTCCGGACTGGTGCCACCAAAGGCATCTTCCGGTGCCAGCGTAAAGGCATGCTTATCGCCGACTTTACGTCCTAACAGTTCCTGTTCCAATGCACCAGACAAGCTGCCATCTCCCAGACGGAACAGCGCTGGTTTGCCGTTGGCGCGTGTTGATTCCGCTGTTGAGCCATCTTCCAGCTTCAGCGTGAAATGCACCAGCAACGCGCTATCGCGCTGTACGGACTCAGTCATTTGTTACCCTTTCTCTTTGACCTGTTTGTCTTTCGGCGTGAGGAATCCTTCCAGCACCACCAACGCCGCACCAATACAGATGCCGCAGTCAGCGATGTTGAAGGTGGCGAAATGCCAGTCACCAACGTAGAAGTCGATGAAATCCACCACGAAGCCGTGATATGCACGGTCAAACAGGTTACCCAACGCCCCGCCGATAATCAGCGCGTAGGCAATATTGGTTAATTTGTGACTTGCACGGTTGCGATACATCATCACCACCAGCGCGACCACAATCGCAATCGCGATGCCGGCAAAGAACCAACGCTGCCAGCCACCTTTATCTGCCAGGAAGCTGAACGCCGCGCCATAGTTGTGCGCGTAGAACAGATTCAGGAACGGTATCAGCGGCTGAGTTTCATGCAGCATCATGTTGTTCATGATCCACTGCTTGCTGGCGAAATCGACCACGATCACCACCAGCACCAGCCACAACCAGCGCAATCCGGTAGAGCAGAGTTTACTCATCAGGCAAATTTCCGCACTTCACCGTTGCCGGCTACGTTGGTGTAACAACGTCCACAGACCGCAGCATGCTCCGGATTCTGGCCAACGTCAGTAGTGTAATGCCAGCAACGCGGACATTTCTCGCCTTCTGCTTTGTGCAGTGCGATTTTCAGACCTTTCAGTACTTCGCTCTGCTGCGCTTCATCGCTGGCAGTGGCGTAATCCGCCACCGTCGCGCCGGAAGTCAGCAGGACAAAACGCAACTCATCGCCCAGCGCCTGCAGTTTAGCGGCCAGTTCAGCATCCGCGTAAAGCGTTACTGTGGCTTCCAGTGCGCCACCGATACGTTTATCGCTGCGCGCCTGCTCGATCACTTTGTTGACTTCACCGCGCACTTTCAGTAGCTCATCCCAATAAGCGTCGTTCAGTGCTTCGTTATCCGCCAGACCAAACAAGCCTTCATACCACTCTTCGGTGAATACGTATTTAGCACGTTCACCCGGCAGGTAGCCCCAGATTTCATCAGCAGTGAAGGACATGATTGGCGCCATCCAGCGCACCAGCGCTTCAACAATGTGCCACAGCGCGGTCTGGCAACTGCGACGCGCCAGGCTGTCACCTTTCGCGGTGTACTGACGATCTTTAATCACATCAAGATAGAACGAGCCCATTTCGATGGAGCAGAAGTGCATCAGACGCTGCACCACTTCATGGAAATCGTAGTTCTCGTAAGACTGGACGATGTCCTGCTGTGCAGCCAGCGCACGGCCAACCGCCCAGCGATCTACCACCACCATCTCTTCGGGTTTTACGCAATCTGTCGCCGGGTTGAAGCCCGCGAGGTTAGCCAGCAGGAAACGCGCGGTGTTACGGATACGACGATAGCTGTCCGCTGCACGCTTCAGGATTTCGTCGGACACCGCCATTTCACCGGAGTAATCCGTTGAGGCGACCCACAGACGCAAGATATCCGCACCCAGTTTGTCCATCACATCCTGCGGAGCCACGGTGTTACCGATGGATTTCGACATTTTGCGGCCCTGACCGTCCACGGTGAAACCGTGCGTCAGTACCTGACGGTAAGGCGCTTTGCCTTTCATCGCCGTCGAGATCATCAGCGAAGACATGAACCAGCCACGATGCTGATCTGAACCTTCCAGATACATATCCGGCGCATGGCCGCCAAATTCTGGGCGCGCATCGACCACAGAGTAGCTGGTTGATCCTGAATCGAACCACACATCCAGCGTATCTGGCACTTTGACATAGTGATCAGCGTCATCGCCCATCAGATCGCGCGGATCGAGATCCCACCATGCCTGAATGCCATCCTGCTCTACGCACTTCGCGACTTTTTCCATCAGCTCCAGTGTATCCGGGTGCAGCTGCTCGGTCTCTTTATGTACGAATAGCGCCATTGGCACGCCCCACGTACGCTGACGCGAGATACACCAATCTGGACGGTTCGCCACCATCGCTTCGATACGCGCCTGGCCCCAGTCTGGGATCCACTGCACGCCTTTAATCTCTTTCAGCGACTGCGCACGCAGGCCCTTCTGATCCATGCTGATGAACCACTGCGGGGTGGCACGGAAGATAATCGGGGTTTTGTGACGCCAGCAGTGTGGATAGCTGTGCAGCAGTTTCTCTACGTGCAGCAGCGCGCCTTTCTCTTTCAGCAGCTCAACGATCATGTCGTTGGCTTTAAACACGTTTACACCATCCAGCGTAGGATAGGTGCCTGGCAGGTACGCGCCATCCGGGCCGACCGGGTTAGCGGTTTCCAGACCGTATTTCTGGCCGATCACATAGTCATCTGGGCCGTGGCCAGGTGCGGTATGCACTGCACCGGTACCCGCTTCCAGCGTAACGTGCTCGCCCAATACGACTTTGGATTGGATCTGCTCAAGGAACGGGTGCTGGAACAGCTGCAACTCAAGTGCCGCACCGTTGCATTCGCCCAGTACTTTCCACTCAGTGATGCCCGCGCGCTTCATCACACCCTCAACCATCTCTTTGGCGAGGATCAAGCTGCGGCCTTCGATTTGCAGCAACTGGTATTCGAACTCAGGATGCAGTGAGATACCGCGGTTGGCCGGCATGGTCCACGGGGTAGTGGTCCAGATCACCAGAGAAACCGGGCCTTCAGAGGCTGCAACGCCAAACTTCGCGCGTACCGCATCGGCATCAACGGCGTTAAACATCACGTCGATAGATGGGGAAGTTTTGTCGTAGTACTCGACTTCTGCTTCAGCCAGCGCCGAGCGGCAATCCATGCACCAGTGCACCGGCTTGGCGCCTTTGTGCAGGTGGCCGTTGCCAATGATTTTACTCAGCGCACGAATGATGTTGGCTTCGGTTTTGAAGTCCATGGTCAGGTAGGGACGATCCCAGTCGCCCAGCACGCCGAGACGGATGAAGTCTTTCTTCTGGCCTTCAACCTGTTCAGCAGCGTAGTTGCGGCAGGCGGCACGGAATTCCGCGGCGGAGACTTTCTCGCCTGGCTTACCGATCATCTGCTCAACTTTGTGCTCGATAGGCAAACCATGGCAGTCCCAACCCGGCACATACGGCGAGTCATAGCCCGCCATGCCTTTCGACTTAACGATAATGTCTTTCAGAATCTTGTTAACGGAGTGACCAATATGAATGCTGCCGTTCGCGTAAGGAGGGCCATCATGCAAAATAAAGGTTTTTTTCCCTTTTTTGGCTTCGCGGATGATGCCGTACAGGTTGTCATCAGTCCAACGTTGCAGCATTCCCGGTTCGCGTTTGGCCAGATCGCCACGCATCGGGAACCCCGTTTCCGGCAAATTCAGGGTAGATTTATAGTCACTCATCAGATTCTCGGTTCCGTATTTCGGTCATTAAGCCGGTGCGTTAAGCCCAAAAAATTGGCGGGCCGTCACCACATCTTTCGCAATTTGTTCTTTCATCGCGTCCAGCGAAGCGAAACGCTGTTCGTCGCGAATCTTCTGTTTCAGCACCACCTCAATGTGGTGGCCATAAAGATTCATATGTGTGTCAAGCAGGTGAACTTCAAGCTGCTGACGCAGACCTTTTACCGTCGGACGTGTGCCAATGTTGGCCACGCCAGCGATGGGCTTGTCGCCCAGGCCTAACACTTCTACCGCAAACACCCCTTTCACCGGCGTTACTGTGCGGCGCAATGGAATGTTAGCGGTGGGGAAACCAATGGTGCGCCCCAGTGCATCACCGTGCACCACGCGCCCTGAAATGCTGAATGGATGGCCCAGCAGCGCTTCCGCCTGCGCAAAATCATCCTGTGCCAGTGCCTGACGTACCGCCGTGCTACTGATACGCGCACCGCCATCACAATAGGTCTGGGTGCTGATGACGTCGAAGCCATACTCGACACCGGCTTTCTGTAATAACAGGAAATCTCCCTGGCGACCAGCGCCAAAGCGGAAATCATCACCCACTGCGAGAAACTTCACGTTGAGTTTATCGACCAGCAGTTCAGCGATAAAACTTTGTGCGGAGTGCGCCGCAAAACGGCGATCAAAGCGGACGCAGAGCACCGCATCAACACCCGCCAGCTCGAGATACTTCAGCTTCTCGCGCAAACGAGTCAGGCGTGCCGGGGCTTTGTTACCGGCAAACAATTCAAGTGGTTGCGGTTCAAACAGCATCACCACCACCGGCAGATTGCGTTGACGTCCTTCAGCAATCAACTCCGCCATCAATGCCTGGTGGCCGCGATGTACGCCGTCAAAATTGCCAATGGTCAGGACGCAGCCGCGATGCTGCTCTTTCAGATTATAAATACCGCGGATAAACTTCATGGCTGACTCAAACCGGTGGAAATCGGCGGATTATACCCTTGAATGGCCTTCAGGTTAACCCGTCTGCGTGCCTTTCCTGCGTATGGTGCGGCTTAATGCGCACGCAACCCATTGCTCAGGCAGGTAATGAAGATTTTTAATGCGAAATACTGTATTCAGCGACGTGTTGCTGGTAGAATCCTGCGCCATCAATTACGTAATCAAGCGCCGTTGCTAAAACGACGCTTATTTGCACAAATCCATTGACAAAAGAAGGCGCAAAAGGCATAGTCCTCGGCCTTTGATTTGTCCATATAGATCACATTTGGGAGTTGGACCTTGGCTAATATCAAATCAGCTAAGAAACGCGCCGTAACATCTGAGAAACGTCGCAAGCATAACGCAAGCAACCGTTCAATGATGCGTACTTTCATCAAGAAAGTATACGCGGCTATCGCAACAGGCGACAAAGCTGCTGCGCAGAACGCATTCAACGAAATGCAACCAATCGTGGACCGTCAGGCTGCTAAAGGTCTGATCCACAAAAACAAAGCTGCACGCCATAAAGCAAACCTGGCTGCACAGATCACCAAACTGGCTTAATCGCCTGTTAGGTTATCGCTTTGTCGAAAGAACCGGCGCTTAGCCGGTTTTTTTATGCCTGCGATTTAGCATTAAAGAGTGCGCTGAAATCACGATTGCAGATGCGCTGCACCGCCGGATGTTGAATCATACGCTCGGCAAAAATCACGTGATACTCCTCCATCACCGCCTCCAGACGCCCTATTTCACGGATCGTATCATCGCGATAGATCTCAGCGCCATAGAGTGTCGGCGCGACAAAAATCGCATTGTTCTGCGCACCAAAGGCCTTCATCAAAGCCGCATCATCAAACTCGCCCAGAATATCCACCTGCAACCCCTGGCTGTGAATCCAGTTCAGCAACTTGCGGCCGAGCATCGAGCGACGCCCGGGAATGAGCAGGCGACGCTGCTCTAAACATGCCGGGAAAGGACGATCGGGCAGCGGTGCATTGCACCAGAAACTGACTGGGCATTCGCCGAGTTTCACTGAGAACAAACCTTCCTGCTGAGTGGAGTCGATTGGGCAATCCGAGACAATCATGTCGAGCTTGTGCTGGCTCAGTTGCTCCAGCAACATCTCGTGCGTTGACTCGAAACAGCGCAGATGAATTTTCTCCTCCGACACCACGGCCGCTTCCAGCACTTTGCTCACCAGTGGCTTCGATAATGCATCCGCCACCCCCACGTCGAACAACAGATGCGACTCTTTGCGATAGTTAACGATATCCAGCATCTCCTGGCTGAGCATGAACATGCGATCGGCGTAGCGAAACACCAGTTGTCCGAGTTCATTAGGCACTAAACCCCGTCCCTGGCGACGAAACAGCGCGCCACCCAATTGCTCTTCCAGTGCTTTAATCTGACCCGTCACCGTTTGGGGCGTCAGGCACAGGACATCAGCGGCGCGTACCACGGAGCCGGTTTTGCACACCTGTCAGAAATAATAGAGATGATTGAAATTGAGCTGATTCATTATAAAAAAAGGAGGCTTACGCCTCCTTCCCTGTTTATCGCAGTTTGATACGCAGCAGCGTGTAACCAATTACTGCCGACAGCAGCGAGCCACTGAGGATACCGAGTTTCGAGAAGGTCACCAACTGCTCATGTGCGGCGTCAAAGGCCAGTGAACTAATGAAGATCGACATGGTGAAGCCAATACCACACAGTACACCGATCGCCATGATATCGCGTATTGCGGTGCCGTTCGGCAACACCGCCAGTCGCCACTTCACTGCCAGCCAGCAGAACAACGTAATGCCCAGCGGTTTACCGATCAACAGGCCGAGGATAATGCCCAGTGGCTCCGGTGACAGCACCTCGCCAAAGGTAATGCCACTTAAAGAGATACCGGCGTTAGCGAAAGCGAACAGCGGCAGAATCAGCCAGTTCACCCAGGGCATCAAACCGTGTGCCAAATGTTCTGCAGGCGAATGGCCATCCTTCTCTTCCAGCGGCACGAAGAAGCCCACGATCACCCCTGCCAGCGTGGCATGCACGCCGGATTTAAGCACAGCGGTCCACAGCACCACGCCCACCAGCATGTAAATCGCAATGTTACGCACTCCGCAGCGGTTCAATATCGCCAGCAATACGATAGCGCCAGCTGCGACGCTCAGCGACAGCACCGAGAGATCGCTGGTATAGAACAACGCGATGATCACGATAGCGCCGAGATCATCAATAATCGCCAGTGCCATCAGGAACACTTTCAGTGCGGCAGGTACGCGGCTGCCGAGCAGTGCCAGCACACCTAAAGCAAAGGCAATGTCAGTGGCAGTTGGGATCGCCCAGCCGTTGCGAGCGATTTCATCAGCATGATTGAAACCAAAGAAGATCAGCCCGGGAACCACCATACCACCGAGCGCTGCAATCACCGGGAAGATGGCACGGTCGCGACTGGCTAATTCACCAATCATCAGCTCACGCTTCACTTCAAGGCCGATTAACAAGAAGAACAACGCCATCAACGCATCGTTGATCCACAGCAACAGGTTTTTGCTGATATCCAGTGCGCCAAAACGAATTTGCACCGGCTCAGCGAGGAACGATTGATAACCTTGCGCGGTTTCTGCACTGTTGGCGAGGATCATTGCCGCAACAGCGGCAAGAATCAGCACGATGCCGTTGCTGGCATCGCTCGCGATAAAGCTCTTCAGTAAGCTTCGAATACTACGGGGTTTGTTCACAACTCCTCCTGAGCAGGACAATTTTTAGCGGCTAGTTTAGCGGCGTAAATACCTCGTTAAAAGCAGCTTATGTCTCGTTTATAGATCGGTAATAACGATCTATTAAATCACAGCCATAAAAAAAGCGGAGAGTCGCCTCTCCGCTTCATTGTGAACCACTTACCCGATTAGCGGGTCAGATCGTCAAAGAACTTTTTCACACCATCGAAGAAGCTTTTAGAGCGCGGGCTGTTTTTCTCACCCGTTGGGCCGCCAAAGCTCTCTTCCAGCTCACGCAATAACGCTTTCTGTTTGTCGTTGAGGCTAACTGGCGTTTCCACCACCACACGGCACAGCAAATCGCCAACGGCTCCGCCACGAACCGACTTCACACCTTTACCGCGCATGCGGAACAACTTGCCGGTTTGCGTTTCAGACGGCACTTTCAGCTTCACACGACCATCAAGAGTAGGCACTTCGATCTCGCCACCCAATGCCGCCATCGCGAAGTTGATCGGCACTTCACAGTACAGATTGTTATCTTCACGCTCGAAGATCGGGTGTTTCTTCACCGAGACCTGAACGTACAGATCGCCTGCTGGTGCACCATGCTCACCCGCTTCACCTTCGCCACTCAGACGAATGCGATCGCCGGTATCCACGCCTGCCGGGATTTTCACCGACAAGGTTTTCTGGCGTTCAACGCGACCATGTCCATGACAGGCATTGCACGGATCTTTGATCACCGAACCACGACCGTGACAGGTCGGACACGCCTGCTGTACGGTGAAGAAGCCCTGGCGCATCTGCACCTGACCCGCACCATGACAGGTTGAACAGGTCTGTGGCTGCGTACCCGCTTTAGCCCCGCTGCCGTGGCAGACATCACACTCTTCCAGGGTAGGAATGCGGATCTCTTTCGTCACGCCGCGTACCGCTTCTTCCAGCGACAGCTCCATGTTGTAGCGTAAATCGGCGCCACGGGCAGCACGCTGACGGCGTCCACCACCAAAAATATCGCCAAATACGTCGCCAAAGATATCGCTGAAGTCAGCACCGCCGCCGCCAAAGCCGCCGCCACCGAATCCACCACCGCCCATGCCACCCTGTTCAAAGGCTGCATGGCCGTACTGGTCATAGGCCGCACGCTTCTGCGCATCGGTCAGGACTTCGTAGGCTTCTTTAATCTCTTTAAACTTAGCTTCGGCTTCTTTATTGTCCGGGTTACGGTCCGGATGGTATTTCATCGCCAGGCGCTTGTAAGCCTTTTTGATTTCACGCTCATCTGCGGATTTAGAGACGCCTAAGATCTCGTAAAAATCACTCTTAGCCATTTTGTTCTGCCCTTAACATGATCGCACGGGCGTGGAGAGATCTCCTACGCCCGTGCTGGTTTCAACGGCTGTCAGGCCAGCCGTCGCGCCCGGTCAGGGGCAATTATTTTTTATCTTTAACTTCTTCGAATTCAGCGTCGACAACATCGTCATCTTTCTTCGCTGAAGCGTCGCCAGCATCTGCTGCGCCCGCCTGGCCTTGCTGCTGCGCCAGTTCCATCAGTTTGCTTGAGACTTCCATCAATGCCTGCATTTTGGCTTCGATTTCTGCTTTATCTTCGCCTTTCAGCGCGGTGTTCAGCTCGGTCAGCGCAGACTCGATCGGTGCTTTGTCTTCAGCAGACAGTTTGTCACCGGCTTCGTCCAACTGCTTACGGGTGCTATGCGCAATCTGGTCACCCTGGTTGCGCGTCTGCACCAGCTCTTCGAACTTACGGTCAGACTCGGCATTCGCTTCTGCGTCACGCACCATTTTTTCGATCTCTTCTTCGTTCAGACCTGAAGAAGCTTTGATGGTGATCTTCTGCTCTTTACCGCTGTTTTTGTCTTTCGCAGACACGTGCAGGATACCATCGGCATCGATATCGAAGGTCACTTCGATCTGCGGCATACCGCGCGGTGCAGCCTGAATACCGTCGAGGTTGAACTGGCCCAGTGACTTGTTATCACCTGAACGCTTACGCTCACCCTGCAGCACGTGAATGGTCACGGCAGACTGGTTATCTTCAGCCGTCGAGAACACCTGGCTGTGCTTAGTTGGGATGGTGGTGTTCTTGCTGATCAGCGAAGTCATCACGCCACCCATGGTTTCGATACCCAGCGACAGCGGGGTTACGTCCAGCAGCAGAACGTCTTTCACTTCACCGGCCAACACACCACCCTGAACCGCAGCACCTACAGCAACGGCTTCATCCGGGTTCACGTCTTTACGTGGCTCTTTACCAAAGAACTCAGTGACTTTGGCCTGAACCATTGGCATACGCGTCTGGCCACCAACGAGGATTACGTCGTTGATATCAGAAACAGACAGACCAGCGTCCTGCAGAGCAACTTTCAGTGGCTCGATAGAACGGGTCACCAGATCTTCAACCAGTGATTCCAGCTTCGCACGGGTCACTTTGATGTTCAGGTGCTTAGGACCGGTTGCATCTGCAGTGATGTACGGCAGGTTAACGTCGGTCTGCTGCGCTGAAGACAGTTCAATCTTCGCTTTTTCAGCCGCTTCTTTCAGACGCTGCATCGCCAGCGGATCGTTATGCAGATCGATGCCCTGATCTTTCTTGAATTCCGCGACTAAGTAGTTGATCAGACGGCTGTCGAAGTCTTCACCACCGAGGTGAGTATCACCGTTGGTCGCCAGTACTTCGAAGGTTTTCTCGCCATCAACTTCATCGATTTCGATGATAGAGATATCGAAAGTACCACCACCCAGGTCATATACCGCGATAGTACGGTTGCCCTGACCTTTATCCAGACCGTAAGCCAGTGCGGCTGCGGTAGGTTCGTTGATGATACGTTTTACGTCCAGACCCGCGATACGGCCGGCATCTTTGGTTGCCTGACGCTGTGCATCGTTGAAGTAAGCTGGAACAGTGATAACCGCTTCGGTTACCGCTTCACCGAGGAAATCTTCCGCGGTTTTCTTCATCTTTTTCAGCACTTCAGCAGAGATCTGCGGTGGTGCCATTTTCTGGTCTTTCACGTTCAACCATGCGTCACCGTTATCAGAACCGATGATTTTGTAAGGCATGATTTTAATATCACGCTGCACTTCTTCGTCCTGGAAACGACGGCCAATCAGGCGCTTGATCGCGAACAGGGTGTTCTGCGGGTTAGTCACCGCCTGACGTTTAGCCGGCTGACCGACCAGAGTTTCGCCATCTTGTGTATATGCAATGATTGACGGTGTGGTGCGATCGCCTTCGGCGTTTTCAAGCACACGTGCTTTACCACCATCCATAACCGCAACACATGAGTTGGTTGTACCCAAGTCAATACCAATAATCTTACCCATCTAAACGTCTCCCACTTAAATTCTTTGTCAATTAGCGTTGTTAGCAGATGTGCGGTCAAACTGACCCTTTTCAACTGCTGTGACAGCCTTTTTTTGCTGCCTGACATCACTCGATGACAACTAAATGGGGCCGCTTCAGAGCGCATCAAGGGTTAAAACTAAAATAATTTTAAAAAAATGCGGAAAAGAAAAAGGCGCTTACGCGCCTTAGGTTAGACATTCACCTGATTGAGCAGCGTCGATCGCTGTTTTTCGCTCTGCAGCCACAGGCCAACCAGCAAGCCAATCAGCGCCAACGCCAGCACATACCAGGCCGGCGCCATCGGCGTGAGTTGCATCATCAGCGTCACGCTAATCGGTGTCAGACCGCCAAAAATCGCATAGGCCACATTGTATGAGAAGGAGATGCCGGTGAAACGCACCGCCGCCGGGAACGCTTTGACCATTACAAAGGGCACCACACCCACCACGCCCACGCTCAATCCCGCCAGGCCGTACCAGACGAACAGCATCTCAGGCGAACCATCCATTTGATGGAAGAAGTTCCAGCTGAAGATGGCCAACAGCAACGAACCGCCCATCAGCGTTAATGCCGCGCCGAAGCGATCCACCAGCCAGCCAGCGACGACGCAGCCGATCAGCAACATGATGGTAGCAACGCTATTCGCCTGCAGACTTAACGCTGCGGGAATCGCATGCTGCTTCTGCATTAACGTGGGTGCCATCAGGATCACCACCACAATGCAGGCCGAAAGCAGCCAGGTGACCAACATCGACACCACAACCCCGCGCTTATGGCTGGTCAGAATGGTTTGCAGCGGGAGTTTCTCGGATAATGCTTTACGCTCCTGCATCTGTTTAAACACCGGCGTTTCATGTAACCAACGGCGCAGATACATTGCCAGCAAACCAAACAGGCCACCGAGGAAGAACGGAATGCGCCAGCCGTGATCGCGAATCGCAGCCGGTGAAAGCGTGGTGTTCAGCACCGTCGCCACCAGCGAACCCAGCAAAATCCCCGCCGTTAAACCTGCTGTCAGCGTGCCACAGGCAAAACCGATGCGTTTTTCCGGCACATGTTCAGCCACGAAGACCCACGCACCCGGCACTTCACCACCAATCGCGGCGCCCTGCAGCACGCGCATCAGCAGCATCAAAATCGGCGCTGCGATGCCAATACTGGCATAAGTCGGCAGTGCGCCCATTGCCAGCGTGGGTAACGCCATTAACAGAATGCTCAGACTAAACATCTTCTTGCGCCCAACTTTGTCACCAAAGTGCGCCATGATGATGCCGCCCAGAGGGCGCGCCAGATAACCGGCGGCGAAAATCGCGAAGGTCTGCACCTGACGCAACCACTCTGGGATATCCGGCGGGAAAAATAGCTCGCCAATTACGGCGGCGAAGAAAACGAAGATGATGAAGTCGTAGAATTCCAGCGCCCCGCCGAGGGCGGCCAGCGACAGGGTTTTATAATCCTGGCCGTTGAGACGGCGCAATGTGTGTGCATCCATAGTCGTGCGGTATCCAGAAGCAAAGTCAGTGTGGTTGTAAAGCTGGAGTTACTATACCGTCAATATTTCGCCACACCAGCACCGCTGGATTTTATGCCTGAAAACGGCGATTTTCAGACGTTTGTCTCACGCCTTGCACTTTTAGGGCGAAATGCTGCTACCACCTCGGGATCGGTTTCCACATAGGGCCCTTCCAGTAACTGTAAACAATAAGGTACGGCGGCAAAAATGCCTGGCACTTTCACTGCACCATCTTCTGCTTTCAGCCCTTCCAGCGTCTCTTTGATGGATTTGGGCTGGCCCGGCAGATTGAGGATCAGCGACTGTTTACGTATCACGCCCACCTGACGCGAAAGGATCGCAGTCGGCACAAACTGCAGGCTGATTTGGCGCATCTGTTCGCCAAAACCCGGCATCTCACGATCGGCGACCGCTAAAGTGGCATCGGGCGTCACATCGCGGCGTGCAGGACCGGTTCCGCCGGTGGTCAACACCAGATTGCAGAACAGTTCATCGACCAGTTCGCAGATCGCCTGTTCAATCATCGGCTGCTCATCGGGCACTAAACGGGTTTCGATTTCAAACGGGGTAGTCAGCGCGGCGGCGAGCCAGCTTTCCAGCGCCGGAATGCCTTGATCCTGATAAATGCCAATAGCAGCACGATCGGAAACGGAAATTAATCCAATACGTAAAGTATCCATTAAGTTATCGCTGTGGTTGACCGCAATGCGGCAATTTAAGGGGAATGCAAAAAGGATAATACAAAGCGGAAGCGAGGGGAAAGCGTAAAACCGTGGCGACGGGTGCCGCCACGGCAAATCACCTTACAGCAGTTCGGCGATCATCTTCTCAAGTTTGCCCTGATCGATGGCAAAGTTGCGGATACCTTCAGCCAGTTTGGTCACGGCCATTGGATCCTGGTTGTGCTGCCAGAAGAACTCAGCTTCGGTCATTTTCGCAGGGCGCGCTTTGACTTCACCGGTATAGCTCAGCTTGCGCTCAACCGCGCCTTCGCTCTCTGCCAGCTCTTTCAGCAGGCCCGGAGAGATGGTCAGACGGTCACAGCCGGCCAGTTCGATGATTTCACCGATGTTACGGAAGCTGGCACCCATTACCACAGTTTCATAACCGTGCTGTTTGTAATAGTTGTAGATTTCCGCCACTGACACTACGCCTGGATCTTCATGCGCAGCGTACTCTTTCTTGTCGGTGTTCTGCTTGTACCAGTCGAGGATACGGCCTACGAATGGCGAGATCAGGAACACGCCTGCTTCAGCACAAGCACGCGCCTGCGCGAAGGAGAACAGCAGAGTCAGGTTACAGTTGATGCCTTCTTTTTCCAGCTGCTCAGCAGCACGGATGCCCTGCCAGGTTGAGGCCAGTTTGATCAGGATACGGTCGTTGCTGATGCCCGCATCGTTGTACAGTTTGATCAGGCTACGTGCCTTCGCGATGCTCGCTTCGGTGTCGTAGGAGAGACGTGCGTCAACTTCGGTAGAGATACGGCCTGGGATCAGTTTCAGAATTTCCAGACCAATGTTGACGGCCAGCTTGTCAGAAACCAGTGCCAGCTGCTCTTCTTTGTTGCTGCTCTGCTGACGTGCCCAGGTAATGGCTTCGTCAATCAGTTTGCGGTATTCAGGGATTTGAGCGGCGTTGAGGATCAAAGAAGGGTTGGTGGTCGCATCTTGCGGCTGATAAAGCTTCATCGCCGCGATATCACCGGTGTCGGCGACCACAGTAGTCAGCTGACGCAAGGAAGTAAGTTTGTCCGTCATGGTTCTCTTTCTCTTAGGTTGACTGTCAGGGTGTAAAAGGCTGTTGGGATAATATCACGCACAATTCAGTGCGCAACATCACGAAGTGCCTCATAACGATAGCGCTAACAAATGGGAGCGATTTGCCGATCCGTGCAGCTTTTTTGCTACACTCGTCGCAACTTAATTCCCATCAATCCCCTGTTAACAAGCGGGTCAACAAGGACAAACACGATGCTGATGGTTATCTCGCCAGCGAAGACACTGGATTTTGAAAGCCCGCTGGCGACACAGCGCTTTACGCAGTCAACACTGTTAGAAAAATCACAACAGCTGATCGATGTTGCGCGCGATCTTTCACCGGCGCAGATCAGTTCACTAATGAGCATCAGCGACAAACTGGCACATCTGAATGCCGATCGCTTCAACCAGTGGCAGCCGCCCTTCACGCTCGAAAATGCGCGTCAGGCAATTCTGGCGTTTAAAGGTGACGTGTACACCGGTTTGCAGGCTGAGACGTTCAGTGATGCAGATTTCGATTTTGCCCAGCAGCACCTGCGCATGCTGTCCGGTTTATACGGCGTGCTGCGCCCACTGGATTTGATGCAGCCTTATCGTCTGGAAATGGGCATCAAGCTGGCCAACCCGGCGGCGAAAGATCTCTACGGTTTCTGGGGTGATTTACTGACGCAGAAGCTCAATGAAGCGATGGCCGAGCAAGGCGATGAGGTGCTGATCAACCTGGCATCTGATGAGTACTTCAAAGCGGTGAAGCCGAAGCAACTGAACGGTGAGTTGATCAAGCCGGTGTTCCTTGATGAGAAGAACGGCAAGTTTAAAGTGATCAGTTTTTACGCCAAGAAAGCGCGTGGCCTGATGAGCCGCTATGTGATTCAGAACCGCCTGAGCAAGCCCGAGCAGCTGAAACAGTTTGATGTTGATGGCTACTTCTTTGCGGCTGATGAGAGCAAAGGTAACGAGCTGGTGTTTAAGCGCCACGAACAGAAATAAAAAAGGTCGCCATGATGGCGACCTCACTCTTCAAAACGCGCATGGTCGCGCGCCTGTTTGCATTACTTCATCAAGAAGTTACGCAGTTCAGCGAAGTCTGCCGCCATATTATGCGACAGCAATGGCAGCTCAGCGCGCTCTGCCAGCTCTTTTGGCAGCGGCAATTCCTGACCCAGAATCTCGTCCACGCTCTCTTTGAACTTGGCCGGATGCGCGGTGCCGAGGAACAGGCCGAACTCGCCTTCCTGCAGGTTGTCGCGCAGCATGCGATAGGCAATCGCCGCGTGCGGTTCAGAGATGTAGCCAATTTCCGCCAGCTCACGCATGGTGGCTTTGGTGGTCTCATCCGATACCGCGCCAGACACCAGATCGGTCAGGCGCCAGGTTTTACGACGGAACAGCTCTTCCACGCGCGGCCAGTTGTTCGGCTGGCTGACGTCCATGGCGTTCGACAGGGTTGCCACTGTCGCATTAGGCAGCCATTCGCCGTTGCCCAGGAAACGTGGCACGGTGTCGTTGGCGTTGGTGGCAGCGATAAAGCGCTTGATCGGCAAGCCGAGGGATTTCGCCAGCAGGCCAGCGGTCAGGTCACCAAAGTTACCGCTTGGCACGGAGACCACCAACTGATTGCGCTGCTCTTGCGGCAGTTGCGCCACCGCTTCGAAATAATAGCAAATCTGCGCCAGCAAGCGGCTGATGTTGATGGAGTTAGCCGAGTTCAGGCCAATCGCTCTCTTCAGCGCTTCATCATCAAACGCCTGCTTCACCAGCGCCTGGCAGGCATCGAAATCGCCTTCCACCGCGATGGTTTCAATGTTGCCGCCCAGCGTACAGAACAGCTTTTCCTGCAGCGGGCTGATTTTGCCCTGCGGATAGAGGATAACGACGCGCACGTTTTCCATGCCGTAGAAGGCATGTGCCACGGCGGCGCCGGTGTCACCGGAGGTCGCGGTCAGAATGGTGATTTGCTCATCAGCGCCTGACACATAAGAGAGCATCTGCGCCATGAAACGGCCGCCGAAGTCTTTGAATGCCAGCGTGGGGCCGTGGAACAGTTCGAGGCACGCCACATCTGCACTGACTTTCGCCACCGGCGCGGGGAAGGCAAAGGCGTTTTTCACGCGCTCAGCCAGTTGGTGCGCGGCAATCTCATCGCCAATATAAGCTGAGAGAATTTTGCTGCTGCGGCTGACGAAATCCATCTCCAGCATCGCATCGATGTCGGTCAGTTCGAATTCCGGCAGTTCGAGCGGGAAGAACAGCCCTTGCTGCGAGCCGAGGCCCTGTTTAACGGCCTGAGCAAAACTAACCTGCTCGTTGTGATCCTTAAGGTTGTAGAGTTTCATGCGTTATCCCAAGTTACGTGCGCCAGCCGTATCAAGACGGCAGATATGGACGAAGCCTTCATCGTTCTGCAGATAGTGCTGGCTCAGCCAGTCTGCCATCCGCTGTGCCGTTGCCATCTCGTTGCAAACGGCGAAAAGTGTCGGGCCGGAGCCCGAAATACCACAGGCCAACGCACCGATGTCGGCAGCCGCCTGGCGCGCCTCAGCGAAGCCCGGCAGCAGTTTGGTGCGGTAAGGTTCTGCAATCACATCCTGCATCAGTTTAGCCGCCAGCAGCGGCTGGCGGGTATGACAGGCGTGAATAAAGCCCGCTAACAGACGGCCATGCTTGATGGCATCGTCTTTGCGGTACTGCGCAGGCAGAATCGCGCGTGCTTCAGCGGTTGAGACTTTAATGCCTGGATAGGCCATCACCCACAGCCAGTCATCAAAGCACGGCACATCCTGTGAGATGATACCGTTTTCTTCAATCATCAGCTGTACACCGCCGAGGAAGCAAGGCGCGACGTTATCAAAGTGCACGCTGCCGGAAATACGCCCTTCCAGCTCGCCCATCAAGGCCAGCAGCTCGGTATCGTTCAATGGCTTGCCGCAGAACTCGTTCATCGCCATTAAACCCGCGACCACCGAGCAGGCGCTGGAACCCAGACCTGAACCGATCGGCATGTTCTTTTCCAGCGTCATTGCCACCGGAACCTGTTTGCCAATCGCCTGGCAGAAACGTTCCCAGCACTGATAAACGATGTTCTCTTGCGGATTGGTTGGCAGCTTGCTGACAAAGCGCCCGGTGTTCACCAGGCTGAAGCTGTCGGCCGCTTCCACCGATACGCAGTCACCCAACAGGGTGCCATCCACCGGCGAAACCGCCGCGCCCAGCACATCAAAGCCGACGCTGACGTTACCTATTGAGGCCGGTGCATAAATTTTTACCATCATCAAACTCCCAACTTCCACGACAGTGTACGCAGCAAGTCGGCAAACACGCCGGCCGCTGTGACATCATTCCCCGCGCCGTATCCACGCAGAACCAGCGGGATCGGCTGATAATAGCGGCTGTAAAACGCCAGCGCGTTCTCGCCGTTCTTCACTTTGTACAGCGGATCGTTACCGTCCACCGCATCGATTTTCACTTTGCAGACGCCGCCTTCTTCAATGGCGCCGACGAAGCGTAACACTTTACCTTCATCACGCGCTTTGGCAACGCGGGCGGCAAAAGCATCATCCAGTTCCGGCAGGCGGGCCATAAACTGCTCAACGTCAGCGATGTCGGTGAGTTCAGCTGGCAGCAGCGGCTCAATCTCAATATCGCTCAGCTCCAGTTGATGACCCGCTTCACGCGCCAGAATCAGCAGTTTACGCGCCACATCGGTGCCTGAAAGATCGTCACGCGGATCCGGCTCGGTGAAGCCCATCTCACGCGCCATTTTGGTGGCTTCAGACAGTGAAACGCCTTCGTCCAGTTTCCCGAAGATAAAGGAGAGTGAACCGGAGAGAATACCGGAGAATTTGATCAGCTCGTCACCGGCATTCAGCAGATTTTGCAGGTTTTCGATCACTGGCAGACCAGCACCGACGTTGGTGTCGTACAGGAACTTACGACGCGATTTCGCCGCGGCCGCACGCATCTGCTGATAGTAATTCCACGACGATGTATTAGCCTTTTTGTTCGGCGTCACCACATGGAAACCTTCAGCAAGGAAGTCAGCATATTGATCGGCCACCGCCTGGCTGGAAGTACAGTCCACAATCACCGGGTTCAGCAGGTGATACTCCTTCACCAGACGCATCAGACGACCGAGATTGAACGGCTCTTTGGCTTCGCTCAGCGCGCCTTTCCAGTCGCTGAGATCGATGCCGTGCACATTGGTTAACAGCGCGCGAGAATTGGCGATACCGCACACGCGCAGATCGATGTGCTTCTCTTTCAGCCACGCCTGCTGACGATGCAGCTGCTCCAGCAACGCCGCGCCGACACCGCCGACACCGACAACGAACACTTCGATCACCTGATCGGTGGCGAACAGCATCTGATGCACCACGCGCACGCCAGTGGTCACTTCATCATTGCTCACCACCACCGAGATGGAACGCTCAGAGGAACCCTGCGCAATCGCCACGATATTGATGTTGGCACGCGCCAGCGCCGAGAAGAATTTGGCGGAGATGCCGCGCAAGGTGCGCATGCCATCGCCGACCACGGAAATCACCGCCAACTGCTCCAGCACATCGAGTGGATCCAGCAGGCCATCTTTCAGCTCCAGATAGAACTCTTCTTCCAATACACGGCGCGCACGCGCCTGCTCGCTCTGCGGTACGCAGAAACTGATGCTGTATTCAGAAGAGGATTGGGTGATCAGCACCACGGAGATGCCGGTGCGCGACATCGCGGCAAACACGCGCGCCGCCATGCCGACCATGCCTTTCATACCAGGACCGGAGACGTTAAACATCGCCATATTATTCAGGTTGGTGATGCCTTTCACCGGGTTCTCATCCAACTCGCCTTCCCCACCGATTAAGGTGCCGGGCGCTTGCGGGTTGGCGGTATTTTTGATCAGACAAGGAATCTGGAACTGGGCAATCGGAGCAATGGTGCGCGGATGAAGGACTTTCGCGCCGAAGTAAGACAGCTCCATCGCTTCCTGGTAGGACATCGACTTCAGCAGTCGCGCATCCGGCACCTGGCGTGGATCGCAAGTGTAAACACCGTCTACGTCAGTCCAGATCTCGCAGCAGTCCGCACGCAAGCAGGCAGCCAGCACCGCCGCCGAGTAGTCAGAGCCATTACGGCCCAGCACCACCAGTTCGCCCTTCTCGTTACCGGCGGTAAAACCGGCCATCAGGATCATGTGATCGGCTGGGATCTGGCTGGCCGCGATGCGACGGGTTGACTCGGCGATATCCACGGTGGATTCGAGGTAGTGACCAACGGCCAGCAGTTTCTCCACCGGGTCGATCACCGTGACTTTGTGGCCGCGCGCCTGCAGCAGCGCTTCCATGATGGCGATAGAGAGCTTCTCACCACGACAGATAATGCCGGCATTCACCGCATCCGGGCACTGGCCCAGCAGGCTGATGCCGTGCAGCACCTGTTTCAGCTGGGCAAACTCCAGCTCAATGCGGGTTTTCTGTCCATCGTAATCGAAGCCCGGCTGAGCCTCCGCCAGGCCCTGCAGCAGGTCGGCAAAAATCCGTTCGGCATCGCTGATATTCGTCAGTGCGTCCTGGCCGCTAATGGTTTTCTCAATCATCGCCACCAGATGATTGGTGATTTTCGCTGGGGCAGAGAGCACGGTGGCAACCTGTCCCTGTTGCGCGTTGCTTTCCAGAATATCTGCCACGCGGAGAAAACGTTCCGCATTGGCTACTGAGGTTCCGCCGAATTTCAGCACTCGCATGATTGAAGCTCTCCTGAATTTTTGCCGAAAAAAAAGCCCGCACTGTTTAGGTGCGGGCTTTTTTCTTTGTTTTTCCTGTATGCGTCAGCCCGCACCGTTACCTGTGGTAATGGTGGTGGTAATAATAATTGTGGTGTTCAGGCTGTGATTACGCATTGAGATTTTTTCTGTCTGTCTTTGTCTTGTCCGTCTGCCTTCCAGAAGTAAAGCAAAGCGCACGTTAAGTCAACGAATTTGTCTTAGCCGCCATTTTAAGGCGACTGCGCAGAGTTCGGTGTCTGCGCGTAAATCATATTGGGATCGTTCGACTGATCGCCCTGTTTCCCGATCAGTCACTATTAAAAACGATATTCACCGATTATTTATCTATAAGTTTTTTTTCTACATCATGTAGCAGGCGATGCAGCATGGCGCTATCGCGCTGTTCCAGTAGGCCAATGCGCTGATCGATCCAGTCCGCCATTTTGGCATCGTCGCTCACTTCCAGTTTCACCAGCAGCTGGTGGAAGCGCTCGCGCAGCGCCTGAAGCTGGTGTTCGTTCGCCACTTCTTTCACTTCTGCCGCGACCTGATTCAGCGCCGACAGCTGATAGCAGTACACCATCACCGCCTGTCCGAGGTTGAGTGAAGGATAATCATTGGCCATTGGAATGCCGGTCAGCAGATCGACCTGATCCAGCTCTTCATTGGTTAAGCCACTGTCCTCACGACCAAATACCAGCGCGATTCGGCTCAGCCACTGGCGCTTCTCCTGCAGAATGGTTTCGACTTGCGCCGGCGTGGCGTAGTAGCGGAACTTCGCACGACTGCGGGCGGTGGTGGCGACCGAGAAATCGACATCGGCCAGCGCTTCACTTAGCGTGGCATAGGTTTTGACATTATCGAGAATCTCACCGGCACCGTGCGCAACACGACGCGCAGCCGGGTCTTGCCAGGCATCGCTGGCGACAATACGCAGTTCGCTAAAACCCATGGTTTTCATGGCACGAGCGGCCGCGCCGATATTTTCCGGACGGGCGGGTGAGACAAGGATTAGGGGGAAATGCATGATTTTTCCATCGAACTGTTAACAACTCGCCCTATGTTGGCATGCAGTGGCAAAAATACCAACCGCACGGACAAGAGAAAATAAGATGTTAAGGATGTTAAAAGAGGATAAAAGCGATGGGGAGAAGATATTGTGGGATATAACTAAAATTTCCACGCTTAATTAATATAAAGCTATTGTTTTTCATATTATTAAAATATTATTTCCTGCAGGTTTTAGTTTTACCGTTATGCAGCCAAAATGTAGCAAAAATGCTGCTTTTTGTGAGCTAAGCTGGCATTCCTGGAGAAGTTTTTCATAAAAGTGTTAACGTGCTACACTTGCATTTGATATAAGTCAACGAAGCGTTGTTTTTATGCTTATCGGTTGTTGTTGGTGCTGTTAGGTTGCTGTTAATACGGTTAGGATAAGCGCCAGTCCGATACCCACGGGGCACGCAAATATTCATCCTGACTGGCTGAGCTAACACTGAAGTTGACATAGATGGATGGTGTATTCCGAAGATTATTTCGTACACCGGTTGCGTAAGGCACGCTGTTTTGATGAACAGTAAACGCAGCCATCGTACGCCCTGTTTTCGATTTGTTGGCAAATTTTAGGTAGCGAAACATGCAGACCCCGCACATTCTTATCGTTGAAGACGAACTGGTCACGCGTAACACCCTCAAAAGTATTTTTGAGGCGGAAGGTTACGTGGTCTATGAAGCCACCGACGGCGCCGAGATGCATCAGGTTTTGACGGAAAATGACGTCAATCTGGTGATCATGGATATCAACCTGCCAGGCAAAAACGGTTTGCTGCTGGCACGCGAATTGCGTGAACAAGCAAACGTTGCGCTGATGTTCCTGACAGGTCGTGATAACGAAGTAGATAAAATCCTCGGCCTGGAGATTGGCGCCGATGATTACATCACTAAACCGTTTAACCCACGTGAGCTGACGATTCGTGCACGCAACCTGTTATCGCGCACCATGAATCTGGCGATGCCAAGTGAAGAACGTCGCGCGGTTGAAAGCTATCGCTTTAACGGCTGGGAGCTGGATATTAACAGCCGCTCACTGATCAGCCCGAACGGTGAACAGTATAAGCTGCCACGCAGTGAGTTCCGCGCGATGCTGCACTTCTGCGAAAATCCGGGCAAGATTCAAACCCGTGGCGATCTGCTGAAGAAGATGACGGGCCGTGAGCTGAAGCCGCATGACCGCACCGTGGATGTCACCATCCGCCGCATTCGTAAGCATTTCGAATCCACCCCGGATACGCCAGAAATCATCGCCACCATTCATGGCGAAGGGTATCGCTTCTGTGGTGAATTGCAGGATTAAGTTTGCTGCAGTAAAAGAAAAACGCCCATCAGGGCGTTTTTTTATGCCTCAATGCCACGGCATGATTGGCACCGCGCTCAGCGCATTCTTCGGCGAACCGTCCACCACTTTATCTGAGTAGCTCAGGTAAACCAGCGCATGACGTTTTTGATCATAGAAGCGCACCACCTGCAGCTTCTTAAATACCAATGAAGTGCGCTTTTGGAAGACCACTTCTCCTTGCGCCTTGCCTTGTGCGATTTTATCGCTAAGCTCTACAGGCCCAACCTGCTGGCAGGAGATGGCTGCGTCGGAAGTATCTTCCGCCAGACCTAATCCGCCCTTGATCCCACCGGTTTTCGCCCGGCTGATATAACAGGTTAC
This sequence comes from Pantoea sp. Seng, assembly GCF_009829935.1. Lineage (NCBI taxonomy): Bacteria > Pseudomonadati > Pseudomonadota > Gammaproteobacteria > Enterobacterales > Erwiniaceae > Pantoea > Pantoea sp. Seng. The sequence goes on from NZ_SZZV01000009.1 coordinate 201,719, forward strand.
ATTTTTTACGTCGGGGTCGTCGAAGGCTTCCACCACAATCTTATGGTCGGGGCCAAACATCTTGAAAACCGTGTCTACCGAGCCGATTTCCTCGGCCTGAACGCCCGCGCTGAAGAGACAAGTTGCAAGCGTGATTATAAGAAAGCGAGTTATTGTCATTGAGTTACCATTGCCAATCGAATAGATGAGACTGTAATGTACTGTCAATCGAACCCGGAACCAAACCTAAACGGGTTGTAACCCGCATTGATTTAGCACAGCCGATTGACAAACCGCCCCCACGCTTTTGTGCATTTCGTGCTATTATTCGACGACTTCATAGTTGCGCCACCAGAGAGTTATGAGGATGTTTTATGGACCAAGCCGGTATCATTCGCGATTTGCTTGTCTGGCTGGAGAGCCATCTGGATCAACCCCTTTCATTAGATAATGTTGCGTTGAAAGCGGGCTATTCCAAGTGGCACCTGCAGCGTATGTTCAAGGAAGTGACGAGCCACGCCATCGGCGCTTACATCCGCGCGCGTCGCCTGTCGAAAGCCGCTGTGGCCTTGCGCCTGACCAGCCGCCCGATCCTCGACATCGCTTTACAATACCGCTTCGATTCACAGCAGACTTTTACCCGTGCGTTTAAAAAGCAGTTTAATCAAACGCCCGCCTGGTATCGTCGCTCATCGGAATGGAACTCCTTCGGCATTCGCCCGCCGATTCGTCTGGACGATCACCACATGCCTGAGGCCACGTTTGTCACGCTGCCGGAAACGGTGCTGGTCGGGCAAACGCAGAGTTACACCTGTACGCTGGAGCAAATTTCCAGCTACCGTGACGAAATGCGCATCCATTTCTGGAAACAGTTCCTGCTGGAAACTGATACCGTGCCACCGGTGTTATACGGTCTGCATCAGGTACGTGCCAGCCATGAAAAGGATGATGAGCAGGAGATTCTCTACACCACGGCAGTGCCTGCCGATCAACAGGCATTGAGCATGCAGTCGAATCAAAATGTGATTCTCGAAGCCGGGGATTACGTGCAGTTCACCTATAACGGTGCGCGCAGCGCACTGGGTGAGTTCATTCTGCTGCTGTACGGCACCTGTATGCCAACGTTGGGTCTGGTGCGTCGTCAGGGCCAGGATATTGAGCGTTTCTTCACGCATGGCGGTAAGAAACGCAGCGAGCCGCCAACGGAAATCCGTTGCGAATACCTGATTCCCATTCGCCCGCAGCAGAATCGCTGATATGAAAATGCCGTCATGATGACGTAATGCCGATCAGTTAAGACAAAAATGATCGGTTGAATGATCCGGCAGTTCTGCAAAAATCCGTAATCTCTCAGGGATTACGGATTTTTTTATGCTTCTCAGTCAGGCTCTCGATATCGTTCATC